>JAUXQA010000183.1 GCA_030683195.1 Rhodoferax sp.
CAGCGCAAATGTTGCTGGAAGCACAGGCCGTGGCTGAGACCATCGAGCTGGAGATGGCCTGGGAGTTCTCGCCTGAAGAAGAGTTCGGCTTTGCCGAGCTGGCGCGAGACTACTTCAGTGAACAAGCCACGCTGGCTCAGCAGGCGGGTATGTTGGTGCGCCTGTTTGAGGCGCCGCACTACTTTCGCCGCGCGGGGAAAGGGCGTTTTCGCAAGGCCCCGGCCGACATCATCGCGCTGGCCCTGGCCGCCATTGAGAAAAAGAAACAAATTGCGCTGCAAACCGCGCAGTGGGTCACGGACCTGAGCGAAGGCGTTTGCCCGCAAGCCATCCGCGACCAGTTGTACAAAATCTTGTTCAAGCCCGACAAAAACGCGGCGGAGTACAAGGCCGTGGTGGAGGCCTCGCGCGCCACGCACCTGGGCCCGCTGGAGTTGCTGATCAAGGCTGGCGCGATTGACTCGCCCTACCAGTTCCACTGGAAGCGGTTCTTGCTGGAGAACTTTCCCAAAGGCACGGGGTTTCCCAAGCTGGAGGCCCCGCTCATCAAGGATGAGTTGCCCCTCTCGACCGCACGGGCTTTCTCGATTGACGACTCGGCTACCACCGAGATTGACGATGCGCTCTCGGTTCAGGGTCTGGGCACCGGCACGATTGTGGTCGGCATTCACATCGCCGCACCGGGCTTGGCCGTGTTGCCGGGCAGCCCGATTGACCAGGTGGGGCGCAACCGCCTCTCTACCGTGTACATGCCGGGCTACAAAGTCACCATGCTGCCCGACGATGTGGTGCAGGCCTACACCCTGATGGAAGGGCGCGACTGCCCGGCCGTGTCGCTGTATGTCACCCTGGATGAAGCCACGCTCACCATCACCAGCAGTGAAACCCGGCTGGAGCGGGTGCACATTGGCGCCAATTTGCGCCATGACCAACTCGACGCCATCGTCACCACCGAATGGCTGGAAGATCCGGCGTTTGAGCATCAAATGGACCCCCAGCCGCTGATTAACAAGCGTCCGCAGCTCTCATTTTTGCACCGCCTGGCCAAAGACCTGAAGGCCAAGCGCGAGGTGGTTCGGGGCAAGCCCGAGAACTTCAACCGCCCCGACTACAACTTCAAGCTGGTTGGTAACGACGGCGCCGAGCCTCAGGGCACCGAGCAGGTAGGCATCAGCGTGCGCCAGCGGGGCGCGCCGCTCGACCTGATCGTGTCCGAGGCCATGATTCTGGCCAACAGCACCTGGGGCGGCTGGATGGCCGAGCTGGGCGTGCCAGGCATTTACCGCAGCCAGGCTTCGATGTTGCCGGGCGTCAAGGTGCGCATGGGCACCCGGGTGCTGCC
>JAUXQA010000187.1 GCA_030683195.1 Rhodoferax sp.
GGACAATCTCGACTCGATGCAGGTTGACAATGTGGCGAGTGGAAAACTGCCCGGCTTGTCGGCCTTGGGTATCACGCCCAGTGCGCTCAAGCCAATTGCGCGCGACTATTTGACACAAGGGCAATCCCATCGCGGCTTGCCGGGCATGCGTTTGCGCGCTGGCGCCTGGAGGCGAACACGGTGAGTTTGATTGAGCCGTTCAGTGCTTTGACAGGTCTTTCAAATGGTGTTGCATCGTGGCGCGAAACTGGGCAATTTGGACCGGTTTGGTCAGAAAATCAGTCGCACCCGCAGCCAAGGCTTGATCCCGTGCTTCATTCATGATGTCGGCCGTCAGTACGATGATGGGCACCTGAGCAATGGCGCTGGGTAGCGCCCGAATGGCTCGGGTGGCCGTCAATCCGTCCATCACCGGCATATTGATGTCCATGAGAATAAGGTCAAACATCTGCTCCTTGGCTTTATCCAGCGCCTGCTGGCCATCCTCGCAAAATACGGTTTCACATCCAAGTCGGCTCAGGAGCACCCCAACGAACTTGCTGTTCACGGGGTGGTCTTCCACCACTAGGACGCGGGGTGCTGTTGCAGTCGCAGGAGTTTGATGACTGCTCGGGCCGGCGCCCGGGACAGTCGCTGGGTCTGGAGTTTCCGGGGCTGTGGTGCTGACCTCACTTGGCTGCGTCTCGACGGTAGTCGCATCTGCAGGCGCTTCACATGGCGTAAGTGGCAGGGTCAACGTGAAAGCCGACCCGACACCAACCGTGCTTTGCACCGTAATTCCTCCCCCCATCATGTTGGCCAATGACTGGGAGATTTCCAAGCCCAAGCCTGTCCCGCCAAATTTGCGGTCAATACCACTATCGAGTTGGTAAAAACGCTGGAACAGGCGAGTCATTCCTTTCGGGCTGATGCCAATGCCGGTGTCCCTGACTTCAAATTCCAGCCCGTTGGCGCTGCCTGCGTCCTGGCTCCTGCGCACGGTCAGCGTGACGTTTCCTTGCGTTGTAAATTTGATTCCGTTATTAATCAGGTTGAATAAGATTTGTTTGATGCGGGTGCTGTCTGCGTGAACCCATTGCGCCAATGCACTTTGGATATCCGCGGTAAAAGATAATTTTTTATCCGCTGCCAGTGGCCTCATTAGCGCTTCAACATTGAGCAACAGGCTGTGGAGGTTCACAGGGCCTTCTTTGAGGGTTAGTTTGCCGGCTTCCAGGGCAGACACATCAAGAATGTCGTTGAGCAGGCTCATCAAATGATTCGCTGAACCCCGCACCGTCTGGATGTAGTCAGTTTGCTGGGTGTTCAGCGGCGAGTCTTCCAGCAAGCTCAGCATGCCCAGGATGCCGTTGAAGGGGGTGCGCAGTTCGTGGCTCATGTTGGCGAGGAATTGGCTTTTCCCCCGGTTGGCACTTTCGGCTTCAAACTTGGCGTCCCGCAAATCCTGTGTCAACTTCTCAAGGGCTTGCCTCTCATCTTCCTGTCGACGTTGGCGAATTGCCAGCGCCCCGGCGGCGGCCAGCAGCAAAACAAGTTGGGCCAAGGTGAGCCAGATGATGTGCTCGCTTTTCCTGAGCAGATCATTTTTTTGCTGTTCTACCAACCGGGTCACAAGAGAGTCGGCAGCCAGACTGAGGGCTTGCACGTCGGGCCCGACTGCATTGAAGTCTTTCAACACATCGCCCAGTGTCGCCATATTCAAGGGTGTCTTGGCCAGTTCAATGTCGGTGCGCTCGATAAGCTGATCCACCAGAGGAAGGGCCTTGACGAACTCGGGGCGCTTCAGCAATGCGTCGGTGCTCGGGTTGTCTCTGAGCAGGTTAAGTCTGCTAACAAAGATGTCGTAACGCAGACTGAGCTCATCCAGGTCCGACTGAGCCGGGGTTCGTACAGCGACATCTAGCGTTTGCCTGAATCGCAAAAACTCGCGCTCAAACTGAAAGGCCATGGCCGTCAGAGAGTCCGCCCGCATTTGACCGCCTTCGCGAATAGCCTGATTTTGGGTCACTTGGAGTACCAGCATCACCGCCATGACTACGGCCATGGTGGCCGTGCCGAGCGCCAGCCAAAGCAGGTAGCGCTTGTTGTCCAGACGGTGGAGCATGGTTTGACGCTATTCGATGTCGATGGACTTGAGTTGCCAGGCCGATCGTTCGTAGTACACCGTTGATTGCAGTTCGGGCTTCGTGTCAAAAGGGTAGATGATGAACAGCGGACCTTTGGTGCGGACCGGGATGGCTTGGTCGTTCATCTTGTGGGCCAGCACCATGTCAAAACGCGTCGCGTCCGCGATCGGGATCGATGTTTTGTAGTCGTTGAGTGCACTGGCCTTGAGGGTTGTGCCGCTGGCTTTAGCTGCAGCCAAAACATCGCGCAACAGCGGGCCTGTGAATTTGACAGGCTGCTTGTCCCAAGGGGTCTTGGTAGTGAAGGTCTGCTGGGGCAGTTTCTCCAGCATAGCCAAGTCAAAGACAGCTTTGTCGCCCGCATTTTTCTCATCAATCTTGCCAGTCAAGGTCAAAATGACCTTGCCCGTCGCGGGGGGTAGGGCCAAGGCGGGCACGGCACTGCCCAAAGCGAGGGCAGCCAGCAATGGAAACAGCAATCGACGGGTCAATGAGTTCATGGGTGTTCCTGTTGTCGTGAGCATGGCGGTCAACGTGGCAGGTCGTTAGTCAGGCTCAAGAGGTCGCCGTCTTTGCCTAATGAGAGCAAGCCGGCCTGTGCATAGATGCCCAGTTTGGCGCGGGTATCCACAATGTCCAGGTTGCGCATGGTCAGCTGGCCAATGCGGTCTTGTGGTGAGAACGGCGCATCCTCCACCTTCTCCATGCTCAGGCGTTCAGGTGCGTAAGTGAGGTTGGGGGAGTCTGTATTGAGGATTGAGTAGTCATTGCCTCTGCGCAGCTCCAGCGTGACCTCGCCTGTGACGGCTCGGGCCACCCAGCGTTGCGCTGTTTCGCGCAACATGATGGCTTGGGGATCGAACCAGCGGCCCTGGTACAGCAGGCGGCCCAGCTTGCGGCCGTTGTCCCGGTACTGCTCAATAGTGTCTTCGTTGTGAATGCCGGTCACCAGGCGTTCATAGGCAGCAAATAGCAGGGCCAAGCCGGGGGCTTCGTAGATGCCCCTGCTTTTGGCCTCAATAATTCGGTTTTCGATCTGGTCGCTCATACCCAGCCCGTGGCGCCCACCGATGCGGTTGGCTTCCAGAATCAGACTCACCAGGTCAGGGAACTCCACGCCATTGAGGGCGACCGGGCGGCCTTCCTCAAACCGTACTGTGACTTCTTCGCGCTTTACTTCGACGTCGTCTTTCCAGAAAGCCACGCCCATGATGGGGTTGACGATCTTCATGCCGCTGCTTAACAGCTCCAGATCTTTGGCCTCATGGGTTGCACCCAGCATGTTGGAGTCGGTTGAGTAGGCCTTCTCAGCCGACATCTTGTAGCCAAAGCCCGCCTTGGTCATGAAGGCCGACATCTCGGCCCTGCCGCCCAGCTCGTCAATGAACAGCTGATCAAGCCACGGCTTGTAGATTTTCAGGGATGGGTTGGTCAGCAGGCCATAGCGGTAAAAGCGCTCAATGTCGTTGCCCTTGAATGTGCTGCCGTCACCCCAGATGTTGACGTCGTCCTCCTTCATGGCAGACACCAGCATGGTGCCGGTGACTGCGCGACCCAGCGGCGTGGTGTTGAAATAGGTCACGCCCGCCGTGGAGATGTGAAAGGCGCCACACTGCATGGCGGCAAGGCCTTCGGCCGCCAATTGGCTGCGGCAGTCAATTAATCGGGCAGCCTCAGCACCATATTCCATGGCTTTTCGGGGGATCTCGTCATAGTCGGTCTCATCAGGCTGACCAAGGTTGGCGGTGTAGGCGTAGGGAACAGCACCTTTGAGCTTCATCCAGTGAAGGGCAGCGCTGGTGTCCAGGCCGCCCGAAAAAGCGATTCCGACCTTTTGGCCGATGGGGAGATTTTGAAGAATGGTGGCCATGGTGTTTGCAGTGCAGTGTTTGTCAGCGTAGGATTTTAGGCGACAGGCGCGGGCTACTGGGGCTAGGCATGGTTGTCCGTCAGGCCAAGGCGCTGGCGCCAGCCTGCGTCATCAAAACCCACTGATACGCTGCCGTCGGGCCAGTCCATCACGGGTCTTTTGATCACGCTGGGGTGGGCGAGCATCAGGGCAATTGCCCCCGGCGCATCAGTCGCGGCAGCGCGAGTGACGTCGTCGAGCTTGCGCCAGGTAGTGCCCCGGGTATTGACCAGGGGCTCCCAGCCCAGAGCCGTCACCCAGGCTGCCAGTCGCTGCTCGGGTACACCCTGCTTTTTGAAATCGAAAAACTGACAGGTAACTCCGTGCTGGTCCAGCCAGGTACGGGCTTTTTTGACGGTGTCGCAGTTGGGAATACCGTAGAGTGTGATCAAGTGTGTATGCATGGACAAGATCATGCCGTACTCGGCGACAATACCAGCGCTTATGACAACCCCACCTCACACCCTGAACGAATGGCTGGCCCACGCCGAGCAATTGCACCCCAAAAGTATTGATATGGGGCTGGACCGCGTCAAAACAGTCGCAGCCCTGATGGGGCTGCAGTTTGCCTGCCCGGTGATCACCGTGGCAGGTACCAACGGCAAGGGCTCCACTTGCGCGATGCTGGAGTCCATTTTGCTGCAGGCGGGCTACCGTGTGGGTGTTTACACCTCGCCGCATCTTGTGCATTTTGAAGAGCGGCTCAGACTCAATGGTGCATCGGTGGAGGCTTCGACGCTCGCCGTGGCCTTTGAGAGGGTTGAGCGTGCCCGGGTCGAGACAGGGATGTCTTTGACCTATTTTGAATTTTCCACCCTGGCCATACTGGACGTGATGGCTGGCTCCGGTCTGGATGTTGCGATCCTGGAGGTAGGCCTGGGCGGGCGGCTGGATGCGGTCAACATCATCGACGCCGACTGCGCGGTGATCACCAGCGTTGACCTCGACCACATGGAGTTTCTAGGTCCAGACCGGGAGAGTATCGGCCGTGAAAAGGCGGGCATCATGCGCACTGGGCGCCCTGTCGTGGTGAGTGACCCGATGCCGCCTCAGAGCGTGCTGGACCACGCCAGGGATATTGATGCCGATATTTGGCGTTTTGGTGTGGACTTCAACGTCTCTGGTGACAAGCAGCAGTGGGGTTGGGCCGGTCGGGGGCGCCGCTACAGTGGTTTGGCTTACCCCGCCTTGCGCGGGGCCAACCAGTTGGTCAACGCCGCTGGCGTGCTGGCAGCGCTGACGGCTGTGCGTGACAAGTTGCCCGTAACGGCGCAATCGGTTCGCAATGGCTTTGCATTTGTCGAACTTCCTGGGCGTTTTCAGATCATTCCAGGTCAACCTACGTTGGTTCTGGATGTGGCTCATAACCCGCATTCTGTTGCAGCACTAGCCGCCAACATGGATGCCATGGGCTACTTTCCGACGACTCATGCGGTCTTCGGCGCCATGGCAGACAAGGATTTGACCTTGATGCTTGGCAAGGTGCGCCCGCTCATTGATCGCTGGTACTTTACGGACCTACCGACCTCGCGAGCCGAGTCGGCTGAACGTCTTCTTGATAAATGGCTACGGAACAATGCCAGAGAGGATGTGACCGCGTCTGCCTATTCCACTCCGGTTTTGGCACTGGCTGCAGCGATTGAGGCGGCAGACCCCGCTGATAGAATCATCGTCTTTGGTTCTTTTTACACGGTAGGCGGCATTTTGCAGGAAGGTATTCCTCGACTGCATGCCAAACATATGCCGAATATTTGAGCACCTGAGCCCTCCACACCATGGCCTTTTTCAAGTTCCGCAAGCAGGGCGACGAGCAGTCCCAGGCGCCTTCGCAGCCCGAAAGCGTGGAGAGCATGCGCAAGCGGGCTAAATACCGATTGATTGGTGCCGCAGTGCTCGTGCTTGCGGGGGTGATTGGCTTCCCCATGTTGTTTGATCAACAGCCGCGTCCAATTGCGGTAGATATGCCCATTGACATCCCGGACCGTAACAAGGTCACTCCTTTGACTATTCCGGCGCCGGCGGCCGTAGTCTCCCCACTCATTGCAAGCCCTGGAAAGCCTGAAGTCTTGCCGGCGCCCGTTGTAGCCGCTTCAGTACCGGCCAAGATCCCAGAGCCAGACAAGCAGAAAGCTCCCGTTGAAGTACCCGCCGAAAAATCGGTTGGAGTGCAGCCGAAATCTGATCTTAAATCAGGCGAAAAATTGGCAATAAGTCCTGTGCCCGCACCCCGACGTGCTGCCGCTGCGGAAGAGAGCACCAAAGCACGCGCTCTTTTGGAAGGTCGGGAGCCGGCTGTAGAGGCGCCTGCAGCCGCCAGCAGATATGTTGTCCAGGTTGGCGCTTTTGCCGATGCGGTAAGGGCACGGGAAGTTCGTGTAAAGATGGAAAGGGCCGGGCTGAAAACCTACACCCACGTTGCTGAGACCAAGGACGGACCTCGTGTTCGTGTCCGGGTTGGACCCTTCGATACAAAGGCAGAGGCGGACTCCGCGGCAGAAAAAATCAAGAAACTCGACTTGCCTGCGGCTGTTTTGACGCTGTGAAATCCGTGCAGCCTGTAACCATGTCAATCGCGTTGGTAGATTGGGTTTTTGGGGTGGTCTTGCTCCTGTCCTTGCTGATAGGCGCATGGAGAGGGCTTGTTTTTGAAGTCCTGTCGGCCTTGAACTGGATTGCTGCATTCTTTTTGGCTCAATGGTTTGCGCTGGACGTGGCCCACATGTTGCCCATGTCTGGGTCGAGCGACATCCTTCGGTATGTGATCGGCTTTGTAGCTGTGTTCGTTTTGGTTGTGTTCGTTGGCAGCTTGTTGGCAAGGCTTGTGCAGCGCTTGTTCGCTGCTGTTGGCCTTCAGCCTGCTGATCGGGCGTTGGGCGCGATGTTTGGTCTGATCCGGGGTGTGGCCGTGTTGCTGGCGGCAACGGTTGTGCTCAGCATGACGCCTTTTAAGACCAGTCATTTATGGATTGAGTCATTTGGTGTAGGCGTCAGCCTCGCCATGCTCAGGGGTTTGCAACCGGTGTTGCCGC
This sequence comes from Rhodoferax sp., assembly GCA_030683195.1. Classification (GTDB taxonomy): domain Bacteria; phylum Pseudomonadota; class Gammaproteobacteria; order Burkholderiales; family Burkholderiaceae_C; genus Rhodoferax. The sequence goes on from JAUXQA010000187.1 coordinate 7,065, forward strand.
AAGAATTTGGGAGGCATTTGCCTTCATGAGATCGGAAAAAGTATGTGTGGAATCGTAGGCGTTGTCAGTAACGCACCTGTTAATCAACTTATTTATGATGCACTGCTATTGCTGCAGCATCGGGGTCAGGATGCCGCAGGCATCGTCACCCAGCAAGAGCGCAAGTTCTTCATGCAAAAAGCCAAAGGCATGGTGCGCGATGTATTTCGCACGCGCAATATGCGCTCACTCCCGGGGGATTGTGGTTTGGGGCAAGTGCGCTATCCGACGGCAGGCAATGCCTATAGCGAGGAAGAGGCACAACCTTTTTATGTCAACGCGCCATTCGGGATCGTGCTGGTTCACAACGGCAACCTGACCAACGCCCATGCCCTGAAAGCTGAGCTGTTCAGTACGGATCATCGGCACATCAATACCGAGAGTGATTCCGAGGTGTTGTTGAATGTGCTCGCCCATGAAATTGGCGAAACAACACGGGGACTGCCGCTGCAACCCCGCGATCTGTTCGAGGCTGTGCGCCGGGTCCATCGGCGGATCAAAGGTTCTTACGCAGTAATCGCCATGATTGCCGGCCACGGTGTGCTGGCCTTTCGCGATCCATTCGGTATTCGCCCGCTTTGTATGGGCCGCAGCGAGGACAACACCGTGATGGTGGCCAGTGAATCGGTGGCGCTTGAAGGCACATCTCACAAATTTGATCGCAATATTGCGCCGGGCGAGGCTGTATTCATTGATCTCAATGGCAACCTGCATGCGCAGCAGTGTGCTGACAATGCGGTATTGAAACCTTGCATCTTCGAGTACGTGTACCTCGCCCGACCTGACTCTGTCATGGATGGCATCTCGGTTTACCAAGCCCGCCTCAATTTGGGTGAGTCTCTGGCGAAGCGGGTGATTTCAACGGTTCCACCCAACGAGATTGACGTGGTGATCCCCATCCCTGAATCAAGTCGGCCAAGTGCAGCGCAATTGGCCCAGTTGCTGGGCTTGCCTTACCGCGAAGGTTTTGTAAAAAATCGATATGTCGGGCGCACCTTCATCATGCCCGGTCAGTCGGTCAGGAAGAAATCAGTGCGTCAAAAACTCAACGTGATTGCCAGTGAGTTCAAGGGCCGCAATGTGCTGCTGGTCGATGATTCGATTGTGCGCGGTACCACCAGCCGCGAGATTGTGCAGATGGCTCGCGACGCGGGCGCCCGCAAGGTTTACATGGCTAGTGCTGCCCCTCCTGTTCGTTACCCCAACGTCTACGGCATTGACATGCCCACTCCGGACGAACTGGTTGCACACAACCGCACTGTCGAGCAAATCCGCGAACTGATTGGCTGCGACGCCCTGATTTACCAGGACGTGGAAGGAATGAAGAAGGCCATCGGCTCGCTGAATCCCGCGATCAAGGGTTTTGATGCTTCATGTTTTGACGGGATTTATGTGACCGGCGACATCAACGCAGATGACATTGCGCGATTGAATTCGAGCCGGGTTGGTGGCGACGAAGGCGCGCAGGATAATTCGCGGCTTGCTCTGCCGAATCCTTCGGAGTAATCATGACAAAAAAGAAGTTGCCCGATAGCCTGCATTTGGACACGTTGGCCGTGCGTGTCGCTGTTGAAAAGAGTCAGTTTGGCGAAAACTCAGAAGCCTTGTATCTGACCAGCAGTTTTGTGCAGCCAAATGCAGAATCTGCGGCCCGCCGTTTTGCTGGCGAGGAAGAGGGTTACACCTATTCGCGTTTCACCAACCCCACGGTGACCAGCATGGAGCAGCGACTGGCTGCACTGGAGGGAACCGAGGCATGCATCGGCACCTCCAGCGGAATGGCTGCCATCACATTGATGTGCATGGGTCTGCTCAAGGCAGGCGATCATGTCATTTGCTCGCAAAGTGTGTTCGGTTCTACCATTCGACTGATTGCCGGCGAGTTTGGAAAATTCGGGGTGCAAAGTACGTTCGTATCGCAAACCGATGTGGCACAGTGGCGTGAGGCAATTCAGCCAAACACCCGCCTGCTGTTTGCCGAAACGCCAAGCAACCCGTTAACTGAGGTGTGTGACATCAAGGCGCTGGCAGACGTGGCGCACGCAGCAGGTGCTTTGCTGGCGGTTGACAATTGCTTTTGCTCACCTGCGTTGCAGCGGCCGGTCAAGTTAGGGGCAGACTTGATTATTCACTCGGGTACCAAGTATCTGGACGGTCAAGGGAGGGTGATTGCTGGCGCCCTGTGCACTACCCGGAAACTGATTGATGAGAAATTCATGCCTGTGATGCGCAGCGCGGGCCTCACACTCTCCGCCTTTAACGCCTGGGTGGTACTCAAGGGGATGGAGACTTTGTCCATTCGGATGAAAGCGCAAAGTGACAATGCGCTCGCGCTTGCCACGTGGCTGGAGGCGCAGCCAAGAGTGAAAAGGGTCTATTACCCCGGCTTGGCATCGCATCCGCAGCACGCTTTGGCTATGCAGCAGCAGTCAGGTCTTGGGGGCGCGGTGGTGTCTTTCGATGTTGAGGCCGCAGAGCCAGTACAAGCGCGAAAATTTGTTTTTCACGTGATTGACAGCACCTCAGTGTGTTCCATCACGGCCAACCTTGGCGACACCAAAACCACCATTACTCACCCGGCCAGTACATCGCATGGGCGTATCACTGAAGCACAGAGGCAGGCGGCTGGCATCGGACAAGGCCTGATTCGTGTCGCAGTCGGGCTGGAAAATATTGAAGATATAAAGCTTGACCTGACGCATGGTCTTAGCACTCTGGACAGCATGGCATGACCCAAAAAATTCGTACCCGTTTCGCACCGTCTCCTACCGGCTTTATCCACCTTGGCAATATTCGATCTGCTCTTTACCCATGGGCTTTCGCACGTGCAACGGGCGGTGATTTCATACTCCGTATTGAAGACACTGACCTGGAGCGTTCTACACAGGCTGCTGTCGATGTGATCATAGAAAGCATGTCATGGCTGGGTCTGAGCTATGACGAAGGTCCGTTTTATCAAATGCAGCGCATGGATCGCTACAAGGCCGTGCTCGCCGAGCTGCAGGCGGCCGGGCATGTCTATCCTTGCTACATGAGCATGGTAGAGCTGGATTCACTGCGCGATACCCAAATGGCTGCCAAAGAAAAGCCGCGATATGACGGCACTTGGCGACCTATGCCTGGCAAAACATTGCCCGATGTCCCCGTGGGAGTTCAGCCCGTGTTGCGCTTCAAAAACCCGCTGGACGGAACAGTGGTGTGGGAGGACAAAGTCAAAGGGCGCATTGAGATCAGCAACTCTGAATTGGACGACCTGGTGATTGCTCGCCCGGATGGCACGCCCACCTACAATTTTTGTGTGGTGGTAGACGATATTGATATGGCCATTACCCATGTGATCCGCGGTGATGACCATGTGAACAACACGCCACGTCAGATTAATATTTTCAAAGCGCTTGGCAAAGAGCAACCCGTTTACGCCCATTTGCCCACAGTACTCAATGAACTGGGCGAGAAAATGAGCAAGCGCAATGGCGCCAAGCCGGTCACGCAGTACCGTGAGGAGGGTTACCTGCCTGATGCCATGGTCAATTATCTTGCGCGTTTGGGGTGGAGTCATGGGGATGATGAGATCTTCAGTCGAACTCAGTTTTTGGAGTGGTTCAGTCTGGATCATTTGGGGCGCAGTGCCGCCCAATTTGATGAGGCCAAGTTGCGCTGGGTGAACGCCCAGCATCTGAAGAGCATGGCGGATGACCTACTGGCTCCCTTGGTCCAGCTGCAGTTGAGCAAGCGCGGCATCGAATCCGATGTGCGTCTGCCGCGGCTCTGTGCACTATTCAAAGACAGGTGCGACACAACTGTGGCCTTGGCAGACTGGGTCGCGAAGTTTTACATGAATATCGTGCCCAACGCAGAAGAGTACAAGCAGCATGTCACTGAGGGCGTGAAGCCAGCACTTGGTCTGCTGGTACAAAAGCTCTCTGTTTGCGCTT
>JAUXQA010000349.1 GCA_030683195.1 Rhodoferax sp.
CGCGGTGATTGATTCCGCTGCGCACCTGGATGCGGTACCCGACGACCTGTTCCCCGGCATCCTGAAAACCGCCCGCATGGGCTACGACGGCAAGGGCCAGGTGCGGGTGAAGACCCGTGCCGAGTTGGCTGCCGCCTGGGCTGGGCTCAAAGGTGTGACCTGTGTGCTGGAGAAAATGCTGCCGCTCAAGGCAGAGTGTTCGGTGATCGTGGCGCGCGGCTGGGACGGCACCTGTGTCAACCTGCCGGTGCAGCTCAATCTGCACCGCGAGGGGATATTGGCTGTGACCGAGGCTTATGAAGGAAATATGCCTCTAGCCGCCGCATTAAAAGCCGTGGAAGCTACCAAAGCCATAGCAGAAGAACTGCAGTACGTGGGCGTGCTGTGCGTGGAATTCTTTGTGCTGGCCGATGACTCGCTGGTGGTCAACGAGATGGCGCCGCGCCCGCACAACAGCGGCCATTACAGCCTCGACGCATGTGACCTCTCGCAGTTTGACCTGCAGGTGCGCACCCTGGCCGGCCTTCCCCTGGTGCAGCCGCGCCAGCACAGCCCGGCCATCATGCTCAATTTGCTGGGGGATTTGTGGGTGGATGGCAAGACCCCGCCTTGGCACCAGGTGCTGGCGCTGCCCGGCGCGCACCTGCATTTGTACGGCAAGCTCCAGGCCAGCAAGGGCCGCAAGATGGGCCATCTGACCTTCACTGGCGCCACCGTCAATGAGGTGCGCGCCAACGCGCTGGCGGCAGCCGCCATGTTGGGCATTGAGGCGTTTTGAGCGCGTCCATGATTCTGGATGGCCGGGCACCCGGGGCCATTGCCCGCGCCGCGCAGGCCATCCGAGCCGGCGAGTTGCTGGGCCTGCCCACCGAAACGGTGTACGGCCTGGCGGCCGATGCGGACAACGCGCAGGCCATTGCCAAAATTTTCAGTGCCAAAGGCCGGCCCTCGGATCACCCGCTGATTGTTCATGTGCTCAATGAGGCCAGCGTGGCGCATTTTGCCCAAGCGGTGCCCGACTTTGCCCATGCTCTCATGCAGGCCTTCTGGCCAGGCCCGCTGACCCTGATCTTGCCGCGCCGCGCCGGTGTGGCCGCCGCAGCAGCAGGGGGCCAGAACTCAATCGGACTGCGCTGCCCCTCGCATCCGGTGGCCCAGGCGCTGCTGCTGGCTTGCCAGGCGACGGTGGACGACGCCGGCCAGCCCCTGGTGCCGGTCTGGGGTGTGGCGGCGCCCAGTGCCAACCAGTTTGGACGGGTCAGCCCCACCACCGCAGCCCATGTGCAGGGCGAGTTTGGGGCGGATTTGCTGATACTGGACGGTGGCCCCTGCGAGGTGGGCATTGAGTCCACCATCATCGACTGCACGCGCGGCGTGCCCGTGCTGTTGCGCCCGGGCGCGATTACGGTGGAGCAGGTACAACGCGTGTGCGGGCTGACCGTGCGCCTGCCCGGCGAGATGCTGGCTCCCGATGCCCCTGCACCGCGTGCCTCGGGCACCCTGGAGTCGCATTACGCCCCTAGCGCCAAAGTGCGTTTGATGGACGCGCCGGCCTTGCAGCAGGCGCTGGACGTGCTGGGCAGCGAGCTGGATAAAACGACAAGTCAGGCCAGCACAGTAGGCGCGGGGCAGTCCCTGAGCGGCCCCCGCATCGCGGTGTACGCACGCACCCCGATCAGGTCCCGCTCGGCCCAGGTCTTGATTTGGCGCATGCCTATGGATGCCGCCGCCACTGCCCAGCAGCTCTTTGCCGTGCTGCGCGAGCTCGATGCGCAAGGCGTCCAGCTGATCTGGATCGAGACCCTGCCTGACACTCCTGAGTGGGACGGCGTGCGCGACCGGCTGCAGCGGGCGTCAGCCGCCTGAGCCGGCGGGCAAGGAACGGGAGCGCGTGGCGTCTCCTGAGCGCCACGCGGCTCTGGCCACCATGGACGCCGACCTGAAAGCCAAGCTGGCCGAAAACGGCATGGAAGTCGCCATCAGCACACCAGATGAGTTGAAGCGGCTGGTCACCCAGGACATCAAGGTGCAGCCGAACTGCTCAAAGCCAGTGGACTGGTGCCACAGTAAGGCTGGCAGGTGGCGAAATTTGCTGTTTAATGCGTAGCTTCTTGCGCCACTCGGTCGCATCACGCACCTGTATGATCGCTTTCTCACCCTTGCCAGGGCCTGCCATGCCACCGCTTCCGCGATCCACGCACCTTGTGCGGCGAGTTGACCGCCGCTAACACCAAACTGTCTTCAACCTCCTGGGCTACCCACCATGCCTGTTTTTATTTCCTTTGAAGACCCTCGCCTTGCGGTCATACGCGCCAGTGGTGTGTTGCTGCGTACCGAGGCTGACGCAGCCAAGCACGTGATACATGACCACATGCAGCAAAACGGCAGTGTCAGTGCGCTGATCCTTATCGAAGAAAGTTTTTCCAACTGGGAGGCCTTTGTCAGTTGGGAAGATATCGAAGTGGACGCTTATTTGCAGCAAAACGTGCGGCGTTTGGCCTTGGTGGGCGACTTGAGGTGGCGCGATACGGTTTTGCTGTTTTTCCTGAGCGCCGTGGCGAAGTTCCAAATCGAGTATTTCAAGCCAGAACAGGAAGACTTTGCCCGCGCTTGGTTAGCGTTTGACCTGCCGGATTAAAACATTGGCAGGCCGAGCGGTGCCTGGGCTGCGTATTCCGGTGAACGTGAACGCCGATTCCGTTTGTTGGATGAGCCCGACGGTGACGACGATTCAAACCATCATTGCAATGGCGCGTTGCCCAGTGCGGGCGTTTTTCGGGCCTCAATCAGCCGTGTTGTGCTGATTTTGGCCGCGCCCAGCCACAGCACCCATTGCGCACTGATGAGCTGGTGTGCACGCATTTAATAAATAGCAGGCATCACAAGTCCGAAAATGACGCAAGCCACCCGCTTGACGGCTTCAAAATGAGTCTTGTCAATTCGTAGAAAATAAAAACGGCATGTCATCAGGTCTTCCACCGCATTTCCGCTTCCTTGCAGGCGCCAATCTCGCCGCCCAATCGGCGGAACAGCTAAGTCTGGCTGCTGTGCCGCTGGTCGCCGTCCTGGCTTTGAACGCGGGGCCTGGGGAGATTGGCTTTTTAGCCGCCATTCAAACGCTTCCTTTTCTGTTGCTGTCGATCCCCTTGGGGCTGCTGGCTGACCGCATGTCGCGCCGCAAGCTGATGGTGGGGGCCGAAGTGTTGCGCGCGCTCTCCCTGTTTGGTCTGCTCGCAGCCCTGCTTTTTGACCAGCTTTCCATTAATTTGCTGGCCTTGCTCGGGTTCCTTGGTGCCGTGGGGACAGTGGGCTTCAGCGTCACTGCGCCCGCTTTGGTGCCCGCGCTGGTGCCGCGTGACGCGCTGGCTCAAGCCAATGGCCGTCTGGAGTTGTCCCGCAGCACCGCGTTTGCTGCGGGCCCTGCGGTGGCCGGCGCGCTGGTGGCGTGGGCGGGTGCTTCGGCGGCGTTTGTGCTGGCGGCCATTCTGTCTGCCGCAGCCGTGGTGTTGTTGCTCAAGCTGAGTGAGCCAAAACGCACACCTTCCGCCCAGCGCCACCCCCTGCTTGAGCTTCAGGATGGTGCGCGCCTGGTCTGGCATAGCCCGTTGTTGAAGCCTATTCTTTTGACATCGGTGGCGTGGAATATCTCCTGGTTTGTCTTGCAGGCCACCTACATCCCCTATGCCATCCGGGCACTGGGGCTGAGCGCCAGCGTGGTGGGCGTCACCTTGGCCAGTTACGGCGTTGGCATGATGGTGGGCTCGCTCCTGGCGCCGCGCATCGTGGCGGCACTGCCCTTTGGCAGAGCCATCCAGGTGGGGCCGGCTTTTTCGGTTTTGGCGGCGTTGGCGATGGTGATGACCTTGGTGTTTCCCACCGCCGCCATGGCCGCGACGGCCTTCTTTTTGTTTGGTGTCGGCCCGATTGTCTGGACCATCACCTCGATCACGCTGCGGCAAACCGTCACCCCCGGTGCCATGCTGGGCCGGGTATCCGCCTTGTTTTTAACGGTCAGCATGGGAGCACGCCCGCTGGGCGCGGCGCTGGGCGGCTTTGTTGGCTCGGCGTGGGGTGAGCCCGCTTGTCTGGTGCTGGCCCTTGCCGGATTTGTGGTTCAAGCCTGGATTATTTTTCAATCCAAAGTGAGCCATTTGCAGCAGTTGCCGCCGGTCACGGATTGACAGCGCTCACCGGTAGCGCAGCTTCATCGCCAAAATGGTCGCCGCCAGAGCCAGCGTGATGCAGTTGGCAATGACGATGGGCCAGGCGCTCAGCAGCAGGCCGTAGACCAGCCAGCAGGCCACGCCCACGGTGAACACGCTGTACATGCCCAGCGAGATGCCGCGCACGTCACGGGTTCTGAAGGTGTGCCAGGCTTGGGGGACAAAGGAGGCGGTCGTGAGGATGGCGGCCAGGGTGCCGATGATGTCGATCAGTTGCATGGCATCAATCCCGTACGGTCCAGTCCACCAGGGCATCAAAGGCCGGGCGCACGGCGTTGGCATTTGGGTGGTTGGCGATGGCTACCAGCACATAGCGCTTGCCGCTCGTGCCGTGCACGTAGCCGGCAAGGGCTGTAACGTCGCGCAGGCTGCCGGGTTTGAGGTGGGCGCTGCCTTGAGCTACCGCCTTGCTGCGTCGCAGCGTGCCGTCTACCCCGGCAATCGGCAGGGATGACATCAGCTCCGGCATCAGCGGGGAGCGGTAAGCAATCTGCAGCATGCGGGCCAGGGCCTGCGCGCTGATGCGCTCGCTGCGCGACAGGCCCGAGCCGTTGTCCACGGTGGGCGCGTCATCCGGGCTGATGCGCTCTTTCCACCAGCGGTTGACCACAGCGCGGGAGGCCTCGCGCGAGGCGGGCAGCGCGCTGGTTTGCGTGGCTGCCGTCCCATTCGCGGTGTTGTTGGCCGCACGGGCAGGCAGGCTCAAGCTGAGGAAAAGTTGCTGCGCCATCACGTTGTTGCTGAATTTGTTGATGTCGCGAATGACTTCGGCCAGCGAGGGCGAACTCATCTCGAACGCAGGCGCCAGCGCCGTGCTTGAGGCAGGGACGCCCGCGCGCACCTTGCCAACCAATTGCCCGCCCATGGCGCGCCACAAGCCCTCCACGGCGCGCAGGCTATAGCTTGCAGGGTCGGCATACGCCACGGGCCAGACCTTCTCGAAACACGACAACGGGTAGTTGCCACCAAAGCGGATGCGTGTGAGGTCCGAGAAGTCGGCCTTCAGCGTGGCGCGGTAGTCGCCGCAGGCCCCGTTACCACCATTGCCGCCGTTCGTTCCGGGTGAGAGAGGCACCGTGGTCTGCATCTGCACGCCGGCCAGTGGCGGCTCGTAGTGCACCTGGGCGATGTTGGCGGTGCGGTCCGGCACAAAGGTCATGACCACCGATTTGAAGTTGAGCAGCAGCGCGTCCGGCGTGGCGTTGTAGGGGCGCAGCGGTTCGCCGTCAAAGCTGGCCGGGTCGGCCTCCAGCGTCTCAAAGGCACTGCGGTCGAGGACGATGTCACCGGCAATTTTTTCAATACCCAGCCCTTGCACCCGGCGCAGCAGCAGCCACAGCCGTTCGGCCACCAGCTTGGGGTCGCCCTGGCCTTTGATGACGAGGTTGCCAAACAAGGTGCCCTCGCGCACGGCACCTTCAACAAAGACCGAAGTTGGCCAGGTGTAGGCCGGGCCGAGCAGGTCCAGCCCGGCGTAGGTGGTGACCAGTTTCATGACCGAGGCCGGATTGACCTGCACCTGCGTACGGTGGCTCAGGCGTGGGGTTCCTCCCTTGCCTTCGGCGTCCACCACCAGCAGAGTGACTGCGTCCAGCGGCACCTTGGCGCGCTCTAGCGCGGCAGCCACGTCAGGGGGGATTTTTTGGGCCAGCGCGGCACCACACACCAGGGCGGCCAGGGCCGCCAACAGACATTTTTGTAAAGACATGCCCCGATTATCCGGCCCAAGTTGTCGCTCCTGGCGCCTGCTGGTGGCACCGGGCCACGGATAATCGGGGCATGCAAGTTTCTTCTCCTCACCCTTTGCGCCATCTGTCGCCGCGCACTGTGGGTTTGATCGCCGCAGTGGTTACCGTCCTGATCTGGACGGCCTTCATCGTGATCGCCCGCGCGTCGGCCGACCCGGCGCGTGGCGGCACGCTGTCTCCGTTTGACATCGGGTTCAGCCGCATCGTGGGCGCCAGCCTGGTGCTCTTGCCGTGGGGCTGGTGGCTTGTGCGCCGTGACCGGCTCGCGGGCACGGGGCAGTCGTCGATTTTTGGGTTGTCGCCGCTGTCCTTGCGGGTCACGGCCACGGTGGGTTTTTTTGGCGGGCTCCTTTACGCGCTGCTGGCCTACACCGGCTTTGTGTTTGCGCCAGCGGCACATGCCTCGGTGCTGATGCCGGGCAGCCTGCCGCTGTGGACGGCCTTGCTGGCTGCGGTGATTTTGCGCGACCACATCACGCCGATGCGCGCCCTGGGCCTGGGGCTGATCGTGCTGGGCGATGTGATGGTGGGTGGCGCCAGTTTGTTGCGTGCCTTTGAGGGCGGCGATGTCTGGAAGGGCGACCTGCTGTTCATGACTGCAGCGTTTTGCTGGGCTACCTATAGCGTGCTGGCGCGCAAGCACCGGCTTGATGCGGTGCGCGCCACCATCGCCATCACGGCTTTTGCCTTTGTCACCTATGTGCCTGCCTATCTGGTGCTGAACGGGCTGGGCGTCACGGCGGGGCGTTTCTTCACGGCGCCGCTGGGCGAGGTGCTGTTTCAGGTGGGGTTTCAGGGCTGGGGGTCGGTGGTGATCTCGGGTATTTCGTTTACCAAGATGGTCCAGCACTTTGGCCCGGTGCGCACCACCATGATCACGGCGCTGGTGCCCGGCCTTTCGGCTTTTGGCGCTGTGGTGTTTTTGGGTGAGCCCCTCAACTGGAACCTGGCTGCCGGGCTGGCCCTGGTCACGCTGGGCATCTTGTTTGGGGTGCGGGCGGCGGCGCCTGGTGCTATTAAATTTAAGTCTTAAGCGCAATAGATATGGCGGCTGGAAGTCGTTTTCATGTAAATATTGTTCAGACCCTTGCGCGCCTGAAGACTGAGCACGCCCAGGTGGCCGACCTGGCCACGGCCATCAACCTGCAGCGCCTGCGCTGGGTGGCGCCCACGGTGTTGCTGGTGAATGCGCTGCATGTGCTGGTTCTGGCCCCGCAGTTGGCCGGGCAGCCGCCTGAAGGGCTGGGGTATCGCTGGCGGCTTGCCCTGCTGGTGGCCCACGGGGTCATGGGTCTGGTGATGGGCGTGTGCGCACTCCTGGTCAGGCGGGTGGACCCGCACCGTGCGCCGCTCTGGGCGCGCGCGATGGCGCTGGTTGTGGCGGCGTTGGGCATGTTGTTTGCCATCGCCGTGGTGGCTATTGACCAATGGATTACGCCCAACATCACGCCCTTTTTGGTCAGTTGTTTTTTGTTGGGTGTGGTTTTTCACCTGCGCCCGCTGCCCTCGGCGGTGTTGTATTTGCTGGCCTTCATCGGGTTTTACGTGAGCATGGGGCTGACCCAGGGCAACCCGGAGATGTTGCTGTCAAACCGGCTCAACGGCATCACCCTGGGGCTGTTGGGCTGGGTTCTGATGGTGGTCATGTGGCGCAATTTCACCACCATCACGCTGCAGCAAGCCCAGTTGGTGGCGGTGAACCTCAGCCTGCACGAGCGCCAGGCCGAGCTGGAGCACCTCAGTCAACAGGATGGCCTGACCGGCTTGTTCAACCGCCATACCTTTGTGCAGTTGACCGGGCAGGAGTTGGCGCGTGCGCGGCGCCAGGGCAGCGACACCACCTTGCTGGTGCTGGACCTGGACTTTTTCAAACGCGTCAACGACACCTACGGGCACCCTGGCGGGGACGCTGTGTTGAGCCATGTGGCCGACCTGATGCGTGCCACAGTACGCTCAACCGACCTGGCAGGCCGCCTGGGTGGCGAAGAGTTCATGGTGCTGCTGCCCGGCACGGCTGAGGAGGCGGGCCGCACCCTGGCTGACAAGCTGCGCCGGCAAATTGAGTCCTGCCCGCTGGCCTGGCAAGGCACAACGATTCCCGTCACGGTCAGCATCGGGCTGGCCAGCACCACGGCTGCGCAGGCGCTTGATTTTGAGCAGCTCTATCGCGCGGCTGACGCAGCGCTGTACCAGGCCAAGGACCAGGGCCGAAACCGCGTGGTGGTGCAGGTGACGGAGTCCAACCCCAGACCAGCGGCGAATTGACGAAAAGATCAAAATCGAGGGCTTGTTGGGCGGCTCACGCCATCCCGACCCGGCTGATCCGGGCACCCGCCCGCACCTCACCTTGACATGGAATGATCCCTATGAACCCCCTGCAACTGAACGCCGATGTGTCCAAGCGCTGTGTCGTGGACAGCACCACCTTGCCCTGGCTCGCCTCACCCTCGCCCCTGGTGCACCGCCGTTTGCTGGAGCGCGATGGCGGTGAAGTAGCCCGGGCCACCTCTATCGTTCGCTACGACGCGGGCGCCACGTTCGATTCGCACCTGCACGAACTCGGTGAAGAAATATTGGTGCTGGAGGGCACGCTGGGTGACGAGGCGGGCGAGTATGGGCCCGGCACCTACCTCAAGAATCCGCCCGGCTCCAGCCACGCCCCGTTCTCCAAAGAGGGCTGCACCCTGTTCGTCAAACTGCGCCATCTGGACCCCGCAGACACCACCCGGGTGGTTGTCGACACCCGCCAGACGCCCTGGTACCAAGGCATGGTGCCCGGCCTCACCGTCTTGCCCTTGTGGGAATTTGGCACCTCGCACACGGCCATGGTGCGCTGGGCGCCTGGCACATTTTTTAACCCGCACCGCCACCACGGCGGCGAAGAAATCTTTGTGGTGGAGGGTGTGTTTTCCGATGAGCACGGCAACTACCCGCAAGGCAGCTGGCTGCGCAGTCCGCACCTCAGCCAGCATCAGCCCTTCAGCCGCGAGGGCTGCCTGATTCTGGTGAAAACCGGGCACCTGCTTTAGTCGCAAAGCCCCCTCGATAAAATCACCCGCATGAACCTACTCGCCTTTGACACCAGCACCGAACTCATGTCGATCGCCGTGCAGTGCGGGGATGACAGCGGCCAGACTACCGTCTGGCAGCACACCGCCCCGGGGGGAGCGCAAACCTCGGCGCACCTGATTCCCGCCATTCAGGGCCTCATGGCGCAAGCCAACCTCAAGTTTGAGCAGCTTCACGCCATTGTGTTTGGCTGTGGGCCGGGCTCGTTTACCGGCTTGCGCACCGCCTGCTCGGTGGCCCAAGGGCTGGCTTTTGGCGCAAATGTGCCGGTGTTACCCATTGCGACCCTGTTGGCCGTGGCTGAAGAAGCCCGCAACCAATACGCGCCCCAACAAGCAATCTGGCAGGTGTGGGCACTGCTGGATGCACGCATGGATGAAATGTATGCGGCTTGCTATGAATTTGATAAGGGTCACTGGACTGAAATCGCCGGCGGCAGCCTGATTCGACCTGAAGACCTGGGCGCGGGGCCACACACGGTCTTGGCGGGCAATGTTTTTGCCGCCTATGGCGCGCGCCTGCCCGCGCCAGCGCCCAGCCCTACGTCCACTGAAGCATCCCCATCGACTGACAGCACCCAGCCCGGCGTACCGCAGTGGCTGGAGGCGCTGCCCACAGCCGCCGCCTTGTTGCGCCTGGCACCGGCCTTGCTCGCCGCGGGTGGCGCCTTGTCTGCCGACCAGGCCCTGCCTTTGTACATACGCGACAAGGTGGCCAAGACCACGCTTGAACGCGCGGTCGAGAAGGCCGCCTTGTGAGTGCGGTGCTCAAACCCGTCGAGGCGCGTTTCGAGGCCCTGACCCCTGATCACCTGGACGCCGTGCTGGCCGTGGAGCAGCGGGCCTACGCCCATCCCTGGTCGCATCAGAACTTCATGGACACCCTGGCCTCTGGCTATGAAGCCCAGTTGCTGCTGGCCGATGACACCCTGCTGGGCTACTTTGTGGCCATGAAAGGCGTGGACGAGGTGCACTTGCTCAACATCACCGTGGCGCCCGAATTCCGGGGCGAGGGCTGGTCGCGCGTGATGCTGGACGCCCTGGCACTGTGGGCCCGCGGGCAGGGCGCTGACTGGCTCTGGCTGGAGGTGCGCGTGGGCAACGAGCGCGCCATCAAGGTCTACGGCGCCCACGGTTACCGGCTGGTGGGGCGGCGCAAAAACTACTACCCCAATGACCGGGGCCAGCGGGAAGACGCGCTGGTGATGAGCTTGCGTCTGGGACAATCCACTCCATGAGCCTGGACCTGGACGACCGCCAACGCGCCATGCTGCTGGAGATGGGCGTGCACGTCTGGTGGCCCCAGGCCGAGCCCGTGGCGCTGCCCGAACCTGAACCTGCTGTGGTTGAGGTGGCAAGACCCGTGTTGGCAGTTGCTATCGAAAATATAGCTATTGATGCAATCAATACGCCGGCTAGAGGCTCAAAACCTCCAAATTTTGTGCCAGTACGGCCCGCAGTCGCCCTGAGCGCCGCTGTGCTCGCCGTGCCCAGCGCGGTGTCAGCGGCCGCCTGCGAAGGTCTGGTTGGCGGGATTGCGGCCATGGATTGGCCCACGCTTGCCCAGACCGTGGCCACTTGCCAGGCCTGCAAGCTGTGCATCGGGCGGCGTGCGCCGGTGTTTGCGGGCGGCGATGCCCATCTGCCGGCCGACTGGCTGGTGGTGACCGAGCCCCCTGACGAGATGGAGGAGCGTGCCGGGCGACCCCAGGTGGAGCAGGCCGGGCAATTGCTGGACAACATGCTGCGCGCGCTGGGCATCAGCCGGCAAGACGGGCCAGGATCGGAGCCCGGCGGCAAGGGCCACAGCGCCACCCGCGCCTATGTCACCAGCGCAGTCAAATGCCGCCCGGCGGTGGTGCGCAACCCCAGCCTGGACGAACTCGGTGTCTGCGGGGTTTACCTGCAGCGGGAAATCGCCCTGATGCAGCCCAAAGTCATTTTGGCGATGGGCCGTTTTGCCGCCCAGGCGCTGCTGCAGGGCAGCGTGCTGGATGTAGCCAACATTCCCCTGGGCAAGCTGCGCGGCCAGGTTTACCGCTACCAGGGTCTGCCTGTGGTGGTGACTTATCCACCGGTTTATTTGTTGCGCTCCCAGCACGACAAAGCCCGCGCGTGGGCTGATCTGTGCCTGGCCCAAGAAGCGGCAGACCAGCCCCGTTTTCCTTCCCTTGACGTTTTTTAGATCAGGACTCCGAACCCATGTCACTTTCCAAAACGACCCTGTCAGCGATCCAGCAAGCGGGCGCAGCCGTGTTTGCTGCAGACACCGAGTTGAAAAATTCCGTCAAAGACTACGCTGAACGCGTGAACGCCGCGATGGCCAGCAACCCCTTTGGGCTGGGCAATGACGCCTTGTTTGAAAACTGGAAACTGGTCGCGCGCCTGTCCCAAGCCATGACTGGCATCGAGCAAGAGCTCAAGAAGGTGCATGGACTGGCCAGCGAATTGACCGGTGATGACGGCCCGGCCGGCCACGCCCTGCCTGCGCTGTCCGCACCGCTTGCTGCACCCGTTTTCGGGACGGAGCCCCGCGCAGTCGTCCAGGCCGATACCGCGCCCACAGATGTGGTGGCCAAGGCCGGCAAAAAGAAGGCGGCCGCCCGGACGCCCGTCAAAAAGCCAGCCGCTGTCTCGGCCCCCGTGCTTGGCGGCAACCCAAGCAAGATGCTGCGCCATCTGCAGCGGCTCCTGAACACGCGTGACTTTGTTGCCGTCAACTTGAGCGCTGCCGGTCTGGCCACCGGCATTCCCGCAGGCTCGGTCAACGCTGCTGTGAAGAAGCTGCTGGAGACGGGTCTGCTGCTCGCCGGGCCGGGCGGTCGCTTCAAGCTGGCCAAATGAGCGCCAGTTATTTCTCCACCTCCAGCGACATCAACACTGTATGAAATTTGTGATCAGAACCTTCTTCAAGACCCTGCGGCTGGTGCTCGGCCCCTTGGTCCTGCTGCGCGAACGGCTCACCCGGCCGGCCGGCCTGGTGCGCGCGCCTGCAGCCCAGGCCCAGGTGGATCAGCAGTGCCAAAGCCTGGCCCTGTACCAGTACGCCACCTGTCCGTTTTGTGCCAAGGTGCGCCAGGAGATGCACAGGCTCTCTCTGCCCATTGAAAAACGGGACGCACAGCACGATGTCAAAAATCGGGAAGAGCTGACTCGTCAGGGCGGACACACCAAGGTGCCCTGCCTGAAAATCACCGAACCAGCAGGTCAGACCCGCTGGCTCTACGATTCCGGCGAGATCATCAGCTACCTGCGTGGGCAGTTTGCCCCGGCCTGATTTCCAGCCTGATTGCCAGTCTGATTCCGCTGGTCGCCGTCAGGCGGATACCTTGCGCACCTGCACGTCAACCTCCATACCCAGGTAGTCTTCCATGGCCCCGTTCCAGGAGCCACTGACCGGGGACGCCAGGCTGGCGTGGCGTGCCACCCCCACCCGAATCAGGTCGGAGCCCCCCACCAGGTTGTTGGTCGGGTCAAACGGAATCCAGCCCGCGCCAGGCAGGTACACATGCAGCCAGGCGTGGGTGCTGCCGGGGCTGGAGACCTGGGCTGAGCCACCCTGGACCTCGGGCGAGTACAAGTAGCCAGACACGAAACGCGCCGCGTAGCCCAACTGGCGAATCGCCTCAATCATCAGAGTCGCAAAGTCCCGGCAGGTGCCGCGTTGCAATTGCAGCGTCTCATAGGGGGCTTGCACGCCCTCGTCCTCTCTGGCCTGGTAGCGCAGGGTGTTGCGAATGAACTGTGTCATCTCCACCAGCAGCTCACGCGTGCCGGTTGTACCCTGTTTCTGGACAAACTGGCAGGCCCAGTTTTTGAGAATGCCGGTCGGGTCGTCGTAATAGGGGGCCAGATAAGGCGCCAGCACCCGCAGTTCTTCGGCGTCGTACTCAAAGGGATAAGTTTGTGCCCGCGTGCTCAACGGAAAATCGAGCACCCGTGTGCCCGTGTGCTCGACCGAAAAAGAACAGCTGATTTTGAGTTCGGTGGCCGGGCTTTGCGGCTGCACCAGCGCCACCGAGTTGGAGTAGGCGTCCTGGATCAGGCGAATATCGACCGGGTCTGGGCTCACCTTCAGGTCGGTGGCCAGCACCCGCAGATCGTGGCTGTCACGCGGGCGAAACAGCACCCGGTGAGTGCCCAGAATGACCGGCTTGGCATACTTGTAGTGGGTGGTGTGGGTGATGTCGAACAGAACAGACAAGGCGGCGCTCCAGGGGTTGGCAATCGCGCAGAATACCAGCCGTAGCCCGCAACCCTCTGTGTCCCATCGGCTTGCCCGCTTTGGGCTTGTGGCTAGTCCAGCAGGTCAGCGGGGATGTTGCCGCCGTTGTCGGCCAACTTTTTCAGCACCGTTTTATGCAGCCACATGTTCATTTGCGCAGAATCGCCCATCTTGTCTGCCGGGCAACCCAACTCGGTAGCCAGCGCTTTACGGGCGGTCAGGCTGCTGTCCAGGCCCAGCAGCTTCATCAGGTCAACGATGGACACCTTCCAGTTGAGTTTTTCCGCACTGGACTGGGCCAGCGCCTCCAGTTTGGCCACCACATCCACCACGCTGATGGCTGCTGGTGCTGCGGTCGGTGCCGGACTGGCGGCGGCCGGAGCCTCTGCGGCTGCACTGCCTGTTGCGGCTACGTCCTTGCTTTTGTCGCCGCCAAAACCGAGTTTGGCCAGAATGGAGTTGAAAATTCCCATGTTTTTTCCTTGAAATAGTGTTGAAGCGCCCATTGTAGGAAGGGCGCGTGACGGCTGGTTGTCAAACCGCAAGGCAGAAACTTCAGGCGTTGGGGCCGATAGCCTGCTGCGGGCTTCTTACAATCCGGGCATGACCTTCCTTGACATGTTGCGCACCGCCGAGCGCCAAAACGGCTCCATGTTGTGCGTGGGGCTGGACCCCGATCCCGCCCGATTCCCCGCCCAGTGGCGCGGTGACGCCAGCAAAATTTATGATTTTTGTGCCGCCATGGTGGATGCCACGGCCGACCTGGCCATGGCCTTCAAGCCACAAATTGCCTACTTCGCCGCTCACCGCGCCGAGGAGCAGTTGGAGCGCTTGATAGCCCACATGCGACGCGCCGCGCCCCATGTGCCGGTCATTCTGGACGCCAAACGCGGCGACATTGGCAGCACGGCCGAGCAATACGCCATTGAGGCCTTTGAGCGCTACGGTGCCGATGCCGTGACGCTCTCGCCCTTCATGGGTTTTGACTCGGTGCAGCCGTACTTGAAATACCACGGCAAGGGCGCTTTTTTGCTTTGCCGTACCTCCAACCCCGGTGGGGATGATTTGCAAAACCAGCGCTTGTCCAGCATCGGGGGTTCGCCCTTGTTGTATGAGCATGTGGCGCGGTTGGCGCAAGGGCCCTGGAACCTCAACGGCCAGCTCGGGCTGGTGGTGGGCGCCACCTACCCGGCCGAGATTGAGCGGGTGCGCAGCGTGGCTCCCACTCTGCCCCTGCTGATTCCCGGTGTGGGTGCCCAGGGCGGGGATGCCGTGGCCACGGTCAAGGCCGGCTGGCGCGGCGTCGCTTTGGCTGCAGGTGGGTTTGAGACTGCGGCACCGATCATCGTGAATTCGTCGCGGGCTATTTTGTATGCGTCTGGTGGTGCCGACTTTGCCCAGGCAGCGCGCCAGGAGGCGATGCGCACCCGTGATGTGCTGGAGGCCGCCCGCCAGCAGGCCTGACGGGCGGATGTGCCGCCGCGCCCGGTGCTGCGCGGCCTTGCGAAATATCAAGCGCTGCCCGCGCTGTTTTTCTAGACTCGAATCTTTCATTGTTGCCCCCAGGGGTCAAGGAGAGATGGGTATGGAAAAGACCTGGTTGCAACACTACCCCAGCGGCATTTCTGCCGAGGTGGATGTGGATGCGTTTGACTCACTCAAGGATGTGCTGCGCCTGACCTGTCAGCGCTTTGCCGACTTGCCCGCCTACAGCAACATGGGTGGCTCCATGACCTATGCCGAGCTGGACTTGCACAGCCGCGACTTTGCAGCTTATCTGCAAGGCACGCTGGGCCTGCTCAAGGGGGACCGGGTGGCCATCATGATGCCCAACCTGCTGCAATACCCGGTGGCCTTGTTTGGCGTCTTGCGGGCCGGGCTGGTGGTGGTTAACGTCAACCCCCAGTACACCGTGCCCGAGCTGGAGCACCAGCTCAAGGACTCCGGGGCG
>JAUXQA010000351.1 GCA_030683195.1 Rhodoferax sp.
GGCCCCGCGCCCTCTGGAGTCCGTGCTCGCCGGCTCCGGTGGCTGCACCGCCTACGATGTAGTGCTGATTTTGAAGCGTGGCCGCCATGCGGTCACCGGCTGCACCGTCAAGCTCACCGCTGAACGGGCCGAGGTCGACCCCAAGGTCTTCACTCGCATCAACATGCATTTCACCGTATCCGGCAAAGGCATCCCCGCATCCGCAGTGGAGCGCGCGGTGGCCATGAGTCATGACAAATACTGCTCAGCCAGCATCATGCTGGCCAAGACCGCCGAGATCACAACCAGCTTTGAGGTGCTTGAGGCTTAACTAAACCCGGTGCGCCACAGTCGTCATGACTTTGGCTGCCACCCGCATCAAGCCTTTGATGGGGCCGGGCAACTCCATTGCGCCGGCCTCTTTAGCTTCCTGCGCATGGCGCGCTTCATCGTCTTTCATCTGCGCTACGATGGCCCTCGAGGCATGGTCGTTGTCGGGCAAAAGAGACAGGTGACTTTGCAGGTGCGCTTCGACCTGATTTTCGGTTTCCACCACAAAACCCAGGCTTACCTTGTCACCCAGTCTGCCGGCGATCAAGCCTAAACCAAAGGCCCCGGCGTACCACAGAGGGTTCAACAGTGACTGGCGTGCGCCCAGTTCCTCCAGTCGTTGGGCCGTCCAGGCCAGGTGATCGGTTTCTTCAGCGCTTGCCCGGGTGAAGTGCTCGCGGAGTGATTCGTTTTTGGTCGCGAAGGCTTGTGCTGTGTACAGGGCCTGGGCGCACACTTCGCCCACGTGGTTCACTCGCATCAGGGCGCCGGAATACACTTTTTCAGTGGATGACAGCTCGGTGGACTGGCCCGCCAACGTGGGACAGGGTTGGGTAGCTTGGGGTGCAACAAACAGGGTGCGCAAGGCGGTGTCTAAGGTGATGAGTAACTTGTCCATATGCCATTTTAGTGAGCAGGATAAAAATCGATCACGGTCAACCCGTCATCTCCCTTTTGTGCTTCTGGGCGAAGCCACCAGCCCTTGACCCCGCGCAAAAGAGTGATATTGAATTTCTTTTATTGCTTTTTTTGGCCTGCATTTTGCTTATCGAAGCACATTGCACTTCAGGGTGTTGCAGTCCAGCAACGCTCGGTGGAGATTAAGCTTTGTTTTCCCTTGTTTTCTTTGCCAAGGGGGCTGGCGTCTGTTTCAATACATTCAACTTCCTGAAATAGGAGGTTGGCCCGGGGCCCGAGTTCATCGTACCGGCGCCCTCTGTTTAACCTTGGAGAAATCTGAAATGAAAAAATCCCTAGTAGCTTTGGCTGCCTTGGCCCTCGTTGGCGCAGCTTCCGCACAATCTTCTGTGACTTTGTTCGGTGTGGTTGATGCGACTGTTGCTTTCGGCAATGGCAGCGTTTCCAACAAAACACAATTGACAAATTCCGGTTACAACTCCAGCCGTTTGGGCTTCCGTGGTACGGAAGACTTGGGCGGTGGCTTGAACGCCAGCTTCTGGCTCGAAGCCGGTGTGAACAATGACAACGGTTCTGGCGCTAACACCAGCACCAACAACCAAGCTACTGGCGCTACTGGCGGTGGCGGCTTGACTTTCAACCGTCGTTCGACTGTCAGCCTCGGCGGCGCGTTCGGTGAAGCTCGTTTGGGCCGTGACTACACGCCTCATTTCTGGAACCAGACCGTGTTTGATCCGTTTGGAACAAACGGCGTGGGCACCACACAAACTCTGAACAGCGGCCTTGGCGGCGCTACAGCAGTTCGTGCTTCCAACTCCATCGGCTATTTCTTGCCAAAAATGGGCGGCATCTACGGCCAAGCTCAGTTGTACATGGGTGAGAACAACAAAAACGGCGCTGCAACCGAAAAAGACGGTGGCGGAGCTTCCATGCGCGTTGGCTACGCTGCTGGCCCGATCAATGCAGCCTTCGCTTACGCCGAGACCAAATTCGCTGCTGGCAACATCAAGTCGACCAACATCGGCGCTAGCTACGACCTCGGCGTTGCAAAACTGTCCGGTCTGTACACACAAGACAAAAACAGCAGCGTTACTTCGCCTGATGGCAAAGGTTACTTGCTCGGCGTGAACGCACCTATGGGCGCTGGCGAAATCCGCGCTGCATACTCGACTTACACAACTGAGTTTGTGACTGATTCGAAGTCCAAAAAGTTGGCTCTCGGCTACGTGCACAACCTGTCCAAGCGTACTGCTCTGTACACAACAGTCGCTCGCGTGTCTAACTCCGGCGGCGCTGCACAAGCTCTGAACGGCGCAGTGACTGGTGTTAACAACAACTCCACTGGTGTGGATCTGGGTGTCAAGCACTCCTTCTAATTTGACGCTGACGCAAGTCAGCTGACAGTTGAAGAACAAAAAACCCCGCTACGGAGACGTAGCGGGGTTTTTTTACGTGCAATGGAGGGGAGATTGACGAAAACCCCAATATCGGCATGCGTCTTGCGCTGTTAAATTATTCTTTTGATTGATTCCAATATGCACGCTTGCTTTACTCTTTATCAACTCGGATTGATGCGTGAATTGCCCAGACTCCCCCGGGCGACCCAAATGAGCGTGTTTTGATGCAGAGCACAACTATTGGTCAAAATATGCGCGTCCACGGGCGGGCTTTTTCACACATCGCATCTTTCCATCCGGAAATCACTGCCCTTCGGCGTGACCTGCATGCGCACCCCGAACTGGGGTTTGAAGAGTTCTATACGTCCAAACGGGTGCATGAGGCACTGAAAGTGTGCGGCGTGGATGAAATCCACACCGGCATTGGCAAAACTGGTCTCGTGGCGCTCATCAAAGGCCGGGGCACAACCCAAAGCGGCAAGATGATTGGTTTGCGGGCTGATATGGACGCTTTGCCACTGACTGAGCACAACGACTTTGCATGGAAGTCGGCCACGCCCGGCCTGATGCATGGCTGCGGTCATGATGGCCACACGGCGATGCTGGTGGGCGCGGCCCGTTACCTGGCCGAGACCCGGAACTTTGACGGTACGGCCGTGTTGATTTTTCAGCCCGGCGAAGAGGGCTATGCCGGCGCCCGGGCCATGATTGAGGACGGCTTGTTTGAGCGTTTTCCGGTGCAGTCGGTCTTCGGTATGCACAACTGGCCCGCCATGCGTCCCGGCACCATTGGCCTCAACCCCGGGCCGATGATGGCTGCTGCTGATCGCGTCACGATTGAGATCACCGGCAAAGGAGGCCACGGCGCTCACGCTTACCAGACGGTGGACCCGGTGCTGGTTGCCGCCCACATCATTACGGCGGTGCAGAGCATTGTCTCGCGCAACGTCAAACCGCTGGACAGTGCCGTCATCAGTCTGTGCGCCATGCGGGCGGGAGAGCTGAGTGCCATGAGTGTGATACCGGGCAGCGCCACGCTGGTGGGCACGGTGCGAACCTTCAGTTCGCATGTGCAAGATCTGGTGGAGCGGCGCCTGACTGAGCTGTGTCAGGCGGTGGCGATCGGTTTTGGCGCTTCGGCCAAAGTGACTTACGAGCGCATGTACCCAGCCACCATCAACACGGCCCCTGAGGCGCACTTTGCAGCCAGTGTGGCCACCAGCCTGGTCGGGCGCGAGCGGGTGGTGCGGGATCTGGAGCCCAGCATGGGGGCTGAAGATTTCTCGTTCATGTTGCAAGTCAAGCCCGGTGCGTACATGCGCATTGGTCAGGGCGAAGAAAACGGGGTGGGCAGCTGCTTTCTGCACAACAGCCGTTACGACTTCAATGACGACATCCTACCTTTGGGCGCTGCGCTGCATGCCAGTTTGATCGAGCATGCCTTGGCGTTACCATCCATCTGACATACCTACTTTTTCAACAGGAGATTATCGTGAAATTTAAGAGAAATCTGACTCTATCCGGCGTATCCATTGCCTTAGCTGCTATGAGTCTGGGAGCATCAGCAGTCACCTTGCGAGTCGGAAATCAAGGCGATGCTCTGGCGATGGACCCCCATTCGCTCAATGAATCCCTGCAACTCACGATTGTTGGCAATGTGTTTGAGCCCTTGGTGACACGCGATCGGAACTACAAGCTGACGCCGGCTCTGGCCACCGACTGGAAGCAAACCTCGCCGACGGTATGGCGCTTCAATTTGCGCAAAGGTGTTGTTTTTCATGACGGCACACCGTTCACTGCGGACGATGTGATCTTCAGCTACGAGCGTGCCAAGGGCGACGGCTCTGACATGAAGACTTATGTGGGGCAGATCAAGGAGATCAAGAAGATCGACGACCACGCGGTTGACTTCATCCTGAATGCGCCGTTTCCGATCCTGCCTGAGCTGTTCACCCAGTGGCACATGATGAGCAAAAAGTGGTGCGAGACCAACCAGGCCCTGAAACCCGTGGACCGTCGCAAGGGTATCGAGAATGCGGCCTCGTTCCGTGCCAATGGCACAGGCCCTTACCGCTTGCGCGAGCGCCAGCCTGGTGTGCGCAGCACCTTCTCACGCAACGGCACCTACTGGGGCAAGATTGACGGCAACGTGGATGAGGTGATCTTCACCCCGATTGGCAACGATGCCACCCGCGTGGCCGCCCTGTTGTCGGGTGAGCTCGATGTGATGGAGCCGGTGCCGGTGCAGGATGTGGAGCGTCTCAAAAAGGACGCCAAGCTCAAAGTGCTGCAAGGCCCCGAGTTGCGGGTGATCTTTTTGGGCATGGACCAAAAGCGCGATGAGTTGCTGTTTTCCAACGTGAAGGGCAAGAACCCGTTCAAGGACAAGCGGGTTCGCCAGGCGTTTTACCAAGCGCTGGACATTGAAGGCATCAAGAGAACCGTGATGCGCGGTGCGTCCACGCCAGCGGCCTTGCTGTTACCGCCTCAGGTGAGCGGGTATGTTGAAGAGCTGGGCAAGCGCCTGCCTTATGACGTGGAAGCGGCCAAAAAGTTGATGGCGGATGCGGGTTACCCTGCCGGCTTCGAGGTCAAAATGAATTGCCCGAATGATCGTTACGTCAATGACGGTGAAATCTGCCAGGCCGTGGCTGCCAATTTGTCAAGAATCGGCGTCAAGATCAATCTGGAAGCGGAGACCAAAGGTACTTATTTCCCGAAAATCCTGAGCCGCAACACCAGCTTTTACATGCTGGGCTGGACCGCGAGCACGGTCGATGTGCACAACGTGCTCTACCCCATCATGTCTTCACCGGGTGATGCGGGTCGCGGGCAGTTCAACCTGGGTTCTTACAGCAATGCCCGTGTAGACGAGTTGACCCAAAAGATCGCCTCCGAGACCGATCTGAAATTGCGTGGCGACATGATCAAGGAGGCCCTGAAGATTCATCAGGACGAAGTGGGTCATTTGCCCCTGCAC
The DNA here is from genome assembly GCA_030683195.1 of Rhodoferax sp. Classification (GTDB taxonomy): domain Bacteria; phylum Pseudomonadota; class Gammaproteobacteria; order Burkholderiales; family Burkholderiaceae_C; genus Rhodoferax. The sequence continues at coordinate 5,326 of JAUXQA010000351.1, forward strand.
CAGCAGGCGCTGAACTGGGCTGCCAAAAAGAATGTGGACTTGGTGCAATGGCCGGATAACGGCATGGCCTGGAAATACGTCAAAGTCAATCCTTGATTGACCTTCGGTGAGCGAAGCGGCTTATCCGCTTTGCTCGCTGATCAGGCGTAGCGCTTGTTACGCAGGTTTTTCTTCATTTCTTGCAGCTTGGGCTGCAGGGCTTCACTGCCAATGCTCAAGGCCACACTGGTGGCCACAATGTCGATGATCAGGAGGTGTAGAAGCCGTGACACCATCGGGCTGTAGCGGTCATAACCTTCAGGGTGATCGGCGGCCAGATGGATGTCGCCCGCGGCGGCCAGCGGCGAGCCACTGGCGGTGATGGTGATGGTAGTGGCACCATGTTGGCGTGCTATGTCACAAGCGTCCATCAAGTCGCGGGTGCGGCCCGAATTGGAAATCACCACCACGCAGTCTCCCGGCCCCAGCATGGACGCACTCATCACCTGCATGTGGCCGTCGCTGTAGGCGATGGTGTTGACTCCCAGCCGGAAGAACTTGTGTTGTGCATCCTGTGCAACCACCCCGGAGTTACCCACGCCAAAAAACTCGATGCGCTTGCCTTGCCGGTAGGCCGACACCAGCGCCTGGGTGGCCTTGTCAATGGCAGCGGTGCTGGCTTCGTTGCGGTACTTCAGGAATGCCGCCACCGTGTTGTCAATGACCTTGACCATGATGTCACTGGGCTTGTCGTCTGCATCCACGCTGCGATGAATAAAAGGTACGCCCTCGCTCACACTGCCGGCCAGCTTGAGTTTGAAGTCCGACAGGCCGTTGTACCCCACGCTTCGGCAAAACCGCACCACGGTGGGTTTGCTCACATGGGCACTGTCCGCTAGCACGCTGATGGGTTGTCGGGCAAAGCTGCGGGGGTCTTTCAGGACCAGCCGGGCGACTCGCTGCTCGGCGGGTGCCAATGAGGGCAGGCAGGCTTCGATTCGGTCAAGCATGGTTCGGGCTCAGTCTCAGTGGGTCAGCACTCTTCGGCCCAGCAAAAGCCGTCTCGCGCAATCATGGCGCTCGCAGCGCTCGGACCCCAGCTGCCTGCGGCATATTGCCGCGGGCCCTGGGTGTCATTTTTCCAGTGCTCCAGAATCGGTTCGACCCAACGCCAGGCTTCAATTTGCTCATCGCTGCGGACAAACAAATTCAGACGACCATCAATCACATCAAGCAACAGACGTTCGTAGGCGCCAACGCGTTCGGCGCCAAAGCGCTTGTCAAAGTCGAGATCCAGCTGCACCGGGGACAGAGTTTGGGCTGCTGCTGCGGTGCTTTGCCGGTTGGTTTGCTGCGCCAGCAAATGCAGCTCCAGCCCATCTTTGGGTTGGAGGTTGATGACCAGCCGGTTGGCCATGTCGGCGTGGGAGTTGAAAATGGCGTGCGGCGTGGGCCTGAAGTTCACCACAATGCGGGCGTCACGCCCGGCCAAGCGCTTGCCGGTGCGAATATAAAAAGGTACGCCAGCCCAGCGCCAGTTAGAGATTTCTGTGCGCAGTGCAACAAAGGTCTCGGTTTGGCTCTGCGGGTCGACACCGGGTTCTTCCCGGTAGGCCAATGCAGGGGCGCCGCTGATAGTGCCTGCGCCATATTGGCCGCGAATGACATCCTGGGTGAGCGTCTCGGGTGTCCAAGGCTTGAGCGAGCGCAGCACTTTGAGTTTTTCGTCGCGGATGGCATCGGCATGCGCGTTGATGGGAGGTTCCATTCCGATGGCGCACAACAGTTGCAGTGCGTGGTTTTGCACCATGTCGCGCAGGGCTCCGGTCGTCTCATAAAACGCGCCCCGCTTCTCAACACCGAGGTCTTCCGCAATCGTGATCTGGATGTTGGCAATGTGTTCCCGGCGCCAAAGAGGCTCAAACAGGGCGTTGCCAAAGCGCAGCGCAAACAAGTTTTGCACGGCGGGCTTGCCCAGGTAGTGGTCAATCCGGAAAACCTGCTTTTCACCAAAAAACCGGCAAACGGTCTCGTTGATGGCCCGGTTGCTGGCCAAGTCGTGGCCCAGTGGTTTTTCCAGCACCACACGGGTGTGGGGTGTGTTGAGGCCGGCGGCGCCGAGTTGTTCGCACACTGTGGTGAACAGGGCCGGTGCCGTGGCGACATACATCACCACAGTGTCTACCTGGCGCTGTCCCAATGCTGCGGCCAACAGGGCGTAGTCGTCGGGGCGAGATAAATCCATGCGGACGTATTCGAGCAGGTCGGCAAACCGGGTGAATTCTTCTTCGCTGGGGCGCTTGGCCAGTTCTACATTCTCAAACCGGCTGCGGATCAGGGTCCGATACTGCTCATGGCTAAGGTCATCGCGGCCCACGCCAACAATGCGGCCCTCTGCGGGCAGCGTGCCATGACGAAACGCCTGAAACAGGGCTGGC
>JAUXQA010000357.1 GCA_030683195.1 Rhodoferax sp.
ACGCTGCCCCACGCCATGGTGCGTGTTTTGTTGATTGAGCAGCTTTACCGAGCCTGGTCGATTAACGCCAACCATCCTTACCACCGTGAATGATTTTATTTACCTGGCGTCTCAAAGCCCCCGGCGAAGTCAGTTGCTCGACCAACTGGGTGTGCGCCATGAGTTGTTGCTTCCCGGCCCTGAGGAAGACGCTGAAGCACTGGAGGTTGTGCTGGGCAATGAGGCTCCTGCGGCCTATGTGCGGCGGGTGACGCAATTGAAGCTGGACGCAGCGCTCAATCGCTTTGCGATACGAGGCCTGCCCGAGGCGCCTGTGCTGTGCTCTGACACCACGGTAGCGCTGGGGCGTGTGATCTTTGGCAAGCCCACCGATGCGGCAGACGCAGAGCGAATGTTGGCTGCGCTGTCGGGCAAGACTCATCGGGTGTTGACAGCCATAAGCTTGGGCACGGTATCAAAACGTTATCAGGCAATGTCTGAATCACGGGTCACTTTTGACCAAATGAGCGGGCAGCAAATTCAGACTTACGTGGCCACGGGCGAGCCTTTGGGCAAGGCGGGTGCCTACGCCGTGCAGGGAAGGGCTGCGGCCTATATTTCGCGCCTGAGTGGAAGCTACTCCGGCATCATGGGCCTCCCCCTGTTTGAGACCGCGCAATTGCTGCGGTTTTTTGCTTACCAGCCGTAAAAGAAGCCTCATGCAAGAAGATATTCTGATTAACTGGTCACCGCAAGAAACGCGTGTGGCCATTGTTGAAAACGGCGCACTCCAGGAGTTGCACGTTGAGCGCACGCTTGAGCGTGGCTTGGTGGGCAATGTGTATCTGGGCAAGGTGGCCCGTGTCCTGCCGGGTATGCAGTCTGCGTTCATTGATATCGGGCTGGAACGCGCCGCCTTTTTGCACGTAGCGGACGTCTGGCATCGGCAACCTGATGGCGAGCCGCCGAGCATGGTGCGCAACACGCAGCCTGTCACACCCATAGAAAAGCAGGTTTTTGAGGGTCAAGCCCTCATGGTGCAGGTCATCAAGGATCCGATCGGGAC
>JAUXQA010000190.1 GCA_030683195.1 Rhodoferax sp.
CTATCCAGGATGACGCCGAGTCGGTGGGCACCTTGCGCTCGCGCCAGAGCGTCATGCTGCGCCCGGAGGTCGCGGGGCGCGTCAAGGCGCTGGGTTTCAATGATGGCGCCCGGGTGCGCAAAAACCAGCTGCTGGTGCAGCTGGACGACACGCTGCAGCGCGCCGAAGTCAGTCAGGCCCAGGCTCAAGTGTCCATTGCACAAGCCAACTACAAGCGCAATCAGGAACTGGTCGCCCAGAATTTTGTGGCCCAGCGCGTGCTGGAAGAAAGCTCCGCCAACCTGCAGGTGGCCCAGGCGCAGCTGGCGCTGGCGGTGGCGCGGCTGTCCCGCATGGCTATCTTGGCGCCGTTTGATGGCACGGTAGGCCTGCGCAATGTCAACCTCGGTGACTACGTCAAGGACGGCGCAGACCTGGTCAACCTGGAGGACATCCGAAGCATGTATGTGGATTTCAGGCTCCCCGAGCGCTACCAGGGCAAGCTCAAGCCCAAACAAGAGGTGGCGCTGTCCCTTGATGCCTTTCCGGGACGTGCCTTCAAAGCCCGCATTGAGGCGATCGATCCCCTGATTGATGCCAATGGCCGCTCCGTGAGCGTGCGGGCTGTGCTCCCCAACACTTTGGGTGAATCAGCATTGGGCGGCAAGCGCGCCGAAGGTGGCACCGCGGTCATGGAGCCCCTTCGTCCCGGCATGTTCGCCCGTGTCAAGACGGTGTTTTCAGTAAATGACGCGGCCCTGGTCGTGCCTGAGGAGGCGATCGTGCCGCAAGGTGGACGCCAGTTCGTGATCAAGGTGGTCACGCCCGCCGAACTGCCTGCTCCGGCAGCCAAAGTGCCCGCCGGGACCGAATTCGTTTCGCTGCGCCAGGAAGTCAAGCTCGGCTCGCGTCGCTCCGGCAAGGTCGAGATCACCCAGGGGTTGACAGATGGACAAACTGTGGTGGTAGCGGGGCAGCAGCGCCTGCAACGCGATGGGTCACCGTTGCGCATTGTGGCGCTGGGCCGGGCACCTCAGGGCGCTGCGTCGGCCCCCGCACCGGCCCCCGCAACGGCGGCCAGCCGCTGAGCACCGGAGCGCCCCATGCAACTCGCTGAAACCTCCATCCGTCGTCCGGTCTTTGCCACCGTACTCACCCTCTTGATTGTGCTGATAGGGGCCGTGTCCTTTGACCGGCTGACTGTGCGCGAGTACCCCCAGATCGATGAGCCCGTGGTGTCTGTCACCACGACCTTCACTGGCGCGTCAAGCGAGGTGATTGAGGCGCAGGTCACCAAGGTGTTGGAAGACTCGCTGGCCGGCATTGAGGGGGTGGACGTGGTCACCTCCACCAGTCGCCAGGAGCGGAGCCAGATTTCGGTGCGTTTTGCGCTAACCCGCGACGCCGATGCTGCCGCTGCCGATGTCCGCGACAAGGTCACCCGGGTGCGTCAGCGCCTGCCACAGGGTATTGATGAGCCGGTGATCGCCAAAGTGGAGGCAGAGTCTTTTCCGGTGATCTTTTTAGCCCTGAGTTCAGACACGCACAACGCCTTGCAGCTGTCCGAAATGGCCAATACGCTGGTCAAGCCAGTCTTGCAAACTGCACCGGGTGCAGCCGAGGTCAATGTGTACGGCGAACGCAAGTTTTCCATGCGTGTCTGGATTGACCCTGACAAGCTGGCGGCCTTCCGACTGACGGTGCAAGACGTCGAAGACGCGCTACGACGCTCCAACCTCGAAGTGCCCGCCGGTCGTATTGAGAGCCGCCAGCGCGAGTTCAACGTGACGGCGGCGACCGACCTCCAAACTGCGCCACAGTTCGGCCAGGTGGTGATCCGCACGGTCAATGGTTTGCCCGTGCGCATAGCCGATGTGGCCCGGGTGCAAGAGGGGCCGGTTGATGAGCGCTCCAGCGTTCGGCTCAATGGACGCGACTCCGTGGGTGTGGGGGTGATCCGCCAGGCTACGGCCAATCCGCTGGATTTATCGTCCGGCGTGCGTGGCTTGCTCACCAAGCTGCGGGCCGACTTGCCAGTCGGTGTGACGAT
>JAUXQA010000366.1 GCA_030683195.1 Rhodoferax sp.
TACGTCGCTAGACCCTTGGTCGAGACGTGTCTCACAGAAGACGACTTTCTCAATATACAGCTTTGGAGTCTTATTGGCAGGGCCGGTTCCCTATTTACTCAAGATTTACCTTGAGATGCCACGGCTGCAGCGGCTTTGGCCGCTGCCTCGGGGTCGCCGAGGTAGTAGTGGCGAATGGGCTTAAGGTCGTCATCGAGTTCGTAGACAAGGGGAATGCCGTTGGGAATGTTCAAGTCGACAATTTCATGGTCAGAAATGTTGTCCAGGTATTTCACCAGCGCGCGAATAGAGTTGCCATGGGCTGCCACCACGATACTTTTTCCGGCCTTCAGGGCGGGCGCCAACGCTTCGTTCCAGAACGGCATGACCCGCTCTACTGTGTCTTTGAGGCACTCGGTCAAGGGAATTTGTTCGGGCTTGAGCTTGGCATAGCGCGCATCGGTGCGCTCGCAACGTGGATCGGTTGCCTCCAGCGCGGGGGGCGGGGTGTCGTAGCTGCGCCGCCAGACCAAAACCTGGGCATCGCCATATTGCTTGGCGGTTTCAGCTTTGTTGAGGCCCTGCAGAGCGCCGTAATGGCGCTCATTCAGACGCCAGCTGTTCACCACGGGTAGCCACGTACGGTCCATCTCGTCCAGCACATGCCACAAGGTGCGGGTGGCACGTTTGAGCACGCTGGTGTAAGCCACGTCAAATTCGAAGCCTTCGGCCTTGAGGAGATGGCCAGCATTTTTGGCTTGCTCAACGCCGGTCGGGGTCAGGTCAACGTCGGTCCAACCTGTGAAGCGGTTGGCAAGGTTCCAGGTGGATTCGCCGTGGCGGATGAGTACGAGTTTGTGCATGTTTTTTTGGGTAAAGGCCGATCAGGTGTGTGAGTCCAAGCTCGGGCCAGCAAGAAGCAGGCTGAAATGCGCTGCTTTGTCCTCCATTCTAAAATAGCTGGCTCAACGCCATCCGGGTTGGGTGGCAGGGTGCAGGATTCATGAGCTGGCCCGTCAATTTTTTAAACAAGGAAAAAATGAAATTCATTCTTGACAACTGGATGATCTTGTCTGTGGCACTGGCTTCGGGCGGCATGCTGATGTGGCCTGCAATCAAGGGTGCGAGTGGCGGCAGCCTGACCGCGGCTGGCGCAGTGCAATTGATCAACCGCGAAAAAGCTGTGGTGATTGATGTCTGCGAAACCACCGAATTTGCTGCGGGCCATGTAATCGGCTCGAAAAATATTCCGTTGAACCAGCTGGAAGAGAAACTGACTGGAGCGGTCAAAAACAAGGCTTTGCCAGTTATTTTGGTTTGCCAGTCGGGTGCGCGTTCAAATCGCGCTGTCGCCATTGCCAAGAAGCTGGGCTATGAGCAGGCTCAATCAATGGCTGGCGGCTTGAGCGCCTGGAAAGCGGCGAACTTGCCGGTTGAAAAATCCTGAAGCCATTGACCTCAAAACACGAGAAAAAACAGACTATGCAAGCTGTCAAAATTTACACCACCGCCACCTGCCCCTATTGCATTCGCGCCAAGCAACTGCTCAAAGACCGGGGCGTTGATCACCTTGAGGAAATCCGGATTGATGCGGACCCTTCCCAGCGCGCCAAGATGATGGAAGTCAGTGGCCGGCGCACAGTGCCGCAGATTTTCATTGGCCAGACCCATGTGGGTGGTTGCGATGATCTGGTGGCGCTGGATGGTCAGGGTGGTTTGATGCCGCTTTTGAACGCGGCTTGATGTCAAACTCGACTTCTGGCAATTGATTTTCACCTGAGATAATCGGAGTCGATTCCGATCGTTTGTCCGCCCCGGATCACCCGTAGCGGACTTTGTTTTAACTGAAATTCCAAGGGACGCAATGCAGCCTGGCTGAAGCCGGGTGGACGCGGCCCCAATCCATCAAGGAAATATCATGGCAGACCAACAAGATCCCGTTTTTCAAATTCAGCGCGTCTATCTCAAGGAAGCATCTCTGGAGCAGCCCAATTCACCTGCCATCCTGCTGGAGCAGGAGCAACCTACGGTGGATATTCAGTTGGGCGTCAACGCATCTCCTGTGGCAGAAGGCATTTACGAAGTCTCGGTGACTGCCACGGTGCAGACCAAGATCAAGGACAAGACTGTGTTTCTGGTCGAGGCCACGCAAGCCGGTATTTTTGAAGTTCGCAATTTGCCTCCCGAGCAGATGAACCAGATCATGGGCATTGCCTGCCCTCAAATCGTCTACCCCTACCTGCGCGGCAACGTGGCTGATCTGATTCAACGCGGTGGTTTCCCGCCCGTGCATTTGTCGGAAATCAATTTCCAGGCGATGTACGAGCAACAACAGCAACAGCAGGTCGAATCCGCCGAAGGCGCAACGCCCGGCATTACGCAGTAAGAATTAGAGCCTTTTTAGGCTCTAGCCGGCGTATTAATTGCTCTAGCAGCTATGAAAATAATTGTTTTGGGCGCGGGTGCGTGGGGGACTGCACTGGCAGTCAGCGCAGCTGGTAACGCCCAGACACAGCATGACGTGAGCCTGTGGGCACGTGATGCCGCTCAGGCTACAGCGATGCAGACTCAGCGCGAGAACACGCGTTATCTCCCCACAGTCAGGCTTCCTCCAAGTCTGAATGTGAGTTCAACCCCCCTTCATTTACTGGCCGATTTGGCAAAGCAAGCCGACTTGGTCATTGTGGCCACGCCCATGTCGGGCCTGCGCGCCATGTTGGGCCAACTCTCCGGTTGCCGTGCACCGGTGGCCTGGTTGTGCAAAGGTTTTGAGGCGGTGACGGCGGCTTCTTACGGACTGCTGCCGCATGAGGTGCAGGAGCAGATCGCCCCGGCGTTGGCTGCAGGCGCTCTAAGTGGCCCCAGTTTTGCGCTTGAGGTCGGGCGCGGTCAGCCCACCGCACTGGTGGCGGCCAGCCTTCACGCGACGGTGCGTGACGCGCTGGTGGCCGGCTTTCACAGCCCCACGTTGCGGGTCTATGCCAATGACGATCTGGTGGGGGTGGAGGTGGGCGGCGCAGTTAAAAATGTGCTGGCCATTGCCACCGGGCTGTGTGATGGCTTGAATTTAGGGCTCAATGCACGCGCCGCCTTGATCACCCGGGGCTTGGCCGAGATGACCCGTTTGGGCCTGGCTTTGGGAGCGCGAGCCGAGACCTTCATGGGTTTGAGCGGTCTGGGTGACCTGGTGCTCACGGCCACAGGGGATTTGTCCCGCAACCGGCGTGTGGGTTTGGCGCTGGCGCAAGGCCAGACGTTGCAGCAGGCCGTGGATGCCTTGGGTCATGTGGCTGAGGGCGTTTATTGCGCCCGCACGGTGGTGCAACGGGCGTCGCTTCTGGGTGTGGACATGCCGATTGCCCAAAGTGTGGTGGCTTTGCTGGATGGACGCATCAGGCCCGAGCAAGCCGTGGCCGCACTGATGGGGCGTGATCCCGGGAATGAGTTGACACCAGGGGCCTGAGCCCGCGCGGGCTCAGCCTTTTTGCACTCTGGCCGTGATGTGGGCCAGTGCCTCGTCCACCTGATCCACCAGAATAAGGCACAAATCGCCCTCGGCCAATTGGTCCATGGCAGTGTCAATGGCCAGAAACTCACCCTGAATTTCGTGAATCACCCGGGTTCTTGACGCGTCGTTCAGGCCTGTGCGCAGCAACGCCAGCACCTCGCCGTCAGCCCGCCCACGCTGGCACTGATCCTGGTACAGCACGACCTCGTCAAAGGCAGCCCCCAAAATCTGGGTT
>JAUXQA010000372.1 GCA_030683195.1 Rhodoferax sp.
GACCTGCCGCTGGCGCATGGCGACACCGCCAGCGCGGTCATCCAGGCGCAGGTGAGCGGGCATGACCCAGCCTACCATTTGACGCTGGCCGAATTTGCCGGGGGTTGTTTGCGCGTGCCCCAGCAAGCGCTACAGCCAGGCCAGGCGCTGCGCATCAGGGTGCAGGCGCGGGATGTGAGCCTGACGCTGAGCCCGCAAACCGATACCAGCATTCTCAACATCTTGCCCGTGAGGGTGACAAGTTGGTCAGCCGACGGACCGGGGCAAATGGTGGTCGGGCTGGATGCTGCGGGCACCTCACTTCTGGCGCGGGTCACGCGCAAGTCGTTTGATGCCCTGGGTTTGAAAGAAGGCCTGCAGGTTTACGCTCAAATCAAAGGCGTCGCCATTTTGGGCGGCTAAGCCTGGCGCAAAATAGTCTGGATAAAGCTTTCTCATCACCCTTCACAGCCATTCCATCCATGACCAAAATCACCCACTTGGCCCTGCACTCACCCAACGGCGACGAACTCAAAGCAGCCCGTTTGAACGCTGGCCTGAGCCAGATCGAAGCCGCCACGCTCATGGGCTATCCCTTGCAAACCGGCAGCCGGGGCAGCCTGCAGTCGCGCACTTGGCAAGCCCTGGAGAGCGCCACTGATGCGCGCAACATGCCTGCACCCGTTTTTGCCCTGTTTCAGTTGCTCACAGACCAGCACCCGACTCTGACTCTCGCCCAGAAAAACTCAACGCCCGCCACCCCTGAAAATGCCTGAAATTACATAAAACAATAGCTACAAACCAATTAAATACGCCGGCTAGAGGGCTATAGAGCGCCTATCTGGCTTGTTCTGGTCGAGTTGACTGTGTTTATTGGTGCTGCATACTCCAGTGCATCTCTGAGCTATAGTTATAGTAGTTTTAGTAGTTAATGGAGTTTTTGATGTCGGACCACATCTTGCAGCCGCACTCGGGCCTGACCATTGGCAATTCGGTCACTACCCACGCAGCGGCTCGCATTCTCGGAGTCGCTGTGACGACCGTGCTGAATATGGTGGAGCGAGGCCAATTGCCGGCTTGGCGCACTCCTGGCGGACACCGGCGCATTGCCCGCAGCGATCTTGACCGCGTGCTCACCAACCAGCCGCGCACGGGCTCGCAGTCACGCAATTTGCGTGTTCTGGTGGTTGAAGATGACGATTTCCTGCTGGAGGCCTACCGCGGCGAGTTTGCTGGCTGGGGCCTGCCCGTCGATCTGCGCCTTTGCGTCGATGGGGTCAGTGCCATGCTTGAGATAGGCCGCGCCCCCCCCGACTTGTTGGTAACTGACTTGCTCATGCCTGAAGTTGACGGCTTTAGCGTCGTGCGCACGCTGACCGGTGATACACGTTACGTCGGAGTGGATATCGTTGTCATCTCGGGCCTGTCGGACGGTGAAATTGCACAAGCCGGTGGCCTACCCAAAGGCATCGTGCGTTGGGCCAAGCCGATCCCGTTTGGGCTACTGCGAGGCTACCTTGATGCCAAACTCAGCCGCATGGCCAAAGAAGCGATGCCATGAATGCACCAGACTTTGATCGGGCCACATTTCTGGCCATGGCGCCGGGATCCATAAAGGACCCCTGCCGTCTTGCCCGTTTGGCTGCGGCCTATGAAAAATCCACCCGCAACAGCCTGGTGAATCTTGCAAGCGCCATTGAGCAAAACAATTTGGCCAAGACGCGGGAAATTGGTCACAAACTGAAATCAGGCTCCACCTGGTTTGGTGCCCTGGCCTTGGGCTTGATTGGCGAAAAGCTGGAAAACCTGCCCAACGATGTTGAGATGAACACCCTGCGTCCACTTTGGGAAATTGCAGACGCCAGTTTTACCAAGGTCCTTGGCGAGATTGCAACAACCCTTGCTCAGTTACGAAAACCCGAAGGACATTGCTATGTCATTGAATGAAGAAGTCGTCTTGATCGTTGATGATGATTTCATCATCCTCGAAATCCTGACCCAACAGCTCGAGAGTTTTGGGATCACGCAAATTTTGACCGCCGAAAGCGCCGAGGCCGCACTGGAGATTTTTGACAGTGGTGCGCAGGTCAGCGTGCTGCTTACCGACCTCTCCATGCCAGGCATGGACGGCCCGCGTTTCATGCGCGAATTGGCGAACAGACTTTGTACCGCACGCGTCATTTTGGTCAGTGGTGCGCGCGACGCGCTGATTCAAAGCATTGTCGAACTGGGCAGGGCGCATGGGCTGAACATGGCCGGGGCTCTGCACAAACCCGTGTCGCCGCAAAACCTTCGCACTCTGCTTGATGAACAGTTGCTGCTACCCCAAAAGCCTGCGCCCGCACTGGAGACCAAGCCGGTCGCCACCTATTCCCGCGAGCGGCTCGCCAGCGCGCTGGCAGCCAAAGAGATTCAACCGTGGTACCAGCCCAAGGTGCTGGCTGACAGCCTGCGTATCGTCGGGGTGGAGGCTCTGGCCCGCTGGCGCGCTCCCGACAGCCGGCTGATCAGCCCGGCAATCTTCGTCCCTGCCATTGAGCAGCACGGCTTGGCCAACGAACTGTTTTTTTGCATGCTTGAACAGGTGCTTGCCCAACTTGGGCAGTGGCGCAAGCAGGGCTACGTGCTCACGGCAGCGGTCAATTTATCCATGGATTGCACGCAGTTGCTCAGCTTGCCCGATGAAATCGCCCAGCGCCTGGCGTCCGCTGGCATTGCCCCAGAGCAATTGATCATCGAAATCACTGAAAGCCGGCTGATGTCCGACCGCGCCAAATCGATGGAAACCATCACACGCCTTGCCCTGATGGGGCTGCGCTTGTCTATTGACGACTTTGGCACGGGGTATTCAAGCCTGAGGCAACTGGCCGAATTGCCCTTCAACGAACTCAAAATTGACGCCAGCTTTGTCCAGCACGCGAGCACCGACCTGAAAGCAAAAACGATTCTACAAACCACTGTTTTGTTTGGGCGCAGCCTGGGCATGGACGTGATTGCCGAAGGCGTTGAGCGTTTTAGTCAACTGGAACAACTGCGCCACTTTGACGCTGACAGTGTGCAAGGCTATTTGATCGCGAAGCCAGCGCCTGCGATGGTGTTTTTGAACTGGATGAAGCAGTGGCGCCCAGGCTTGGTGAACCGCCCTACTTGTGATCGACCCGCCTGCCTGATGGTGGTGGACGACAGCGCTGCCATGCGCGCACTGGCCGCGCAGACCATGCGCGTTCGCATGCCAGAAGCTGAGATACTGACCGCAGCTGACGGTGCTGAGGCACTGGCCCTGGCGGCAAAACACCCCATCGACTTCACTACCCTTGATTTTCACATGCCGGGAATTGACGGACTGGAGTTGCTGCAGAGCTTGCGCGACCTTCTGCCTGCGGCGAGGCACTGCATGCTGACGGCTGGCCTGGATGAAGACGTGGCGCGCAGAGCCGTCGACCTCGGTGCGCTGTACTGCCCCAAACCTCTGACAGCCGCTCAGGCCGACCGCATGGTGGCCTTCTTTAACCGCCCATGATTTTGAAGTAACCCACCATGAGAAAACCAGTCGCCCTGCGCCAGTCACTAACCGTCAGGACCACCGTCACGTCCATCCTCTTTATGTTGCTCGCCATGTGGCTCTTGGCTTACTGGGGCAGTGCACGGTTTGGCGAGGAAATGGAGCAAGTTCATGGCCGGTATCAATTGGCTGCGGTGCAAGAACTGGCCAGGGACCTTGATGCGGGAGTCAAACTGCGGTTTAACGCCCTGGAACAGGTAGCTGCAACTTTGCCTGCTGGTGCGCTCAAAAGCCCTCTTGACCTGCAGCGCATGCTGGAACAGCGACCACTCCATCTGGTGCTGTTCAATGCCGGGTTTTATGTGACCGATCCACAGGGCGTTGCAATTGCTTCGCTGCCGGTATCAGCCAATCGGATCGGGATCAACTACAAATTTCGTGATCATGTGGCGGCCGCCCTTGACGAGGGCAAGTCGAGCGTTAGCGAACCCGTGGTTGGCAAAGCCTTGGGCGTTCCGGTCATTAGCATGGCGGCATCAATCAAAGATGCCAGTGGCAAGGTAATAGGGTCCATCGTTGGAGTCATGGACCTGAGCAAGCCAAGTCTCAATTTCCTGGATTCCTACAACAACGCCACTCGCACCAATGTAGGGTCAGTCATTGTGGTCTCAAAAAAGTACCGCACGATGGTCAGCGCAAGCGACCAAAGCCGATTGCTGGAAAAATTTACACTCGGTGCAGTTCCTGCAATCGACAAATACCTGGACGGTTTCGAGGGAACGCAGCGTTTTGTCGACTCACGCGGTGTCGAAATTTTTTCCTCTGGCACCAGCGTAGCTTCGGCCGGCTGGGTTGTCAGTGTTGCTCAACCAAGCAGCAAAGTATTCGCTGGAGTCATTAAAGTCCGCAACCAGCTTTGGTCCACGGCGTTGGCTCTGTCTATTTTGGCGGGCATAGGTGTTGGATGGACACTGCGCCGAAATTTGCGCCCCATGCGAGAGTCAGCCAGCCAACTGATGAAAATGTCTGCTGACAGCGAAGCATTTCGCACCCTGCCGGTGACACGGCACGACGAGGTTGGCCAATTGGTAGAGGGGTTCAACCATGTGCTGTCTCTTGCCACACTGCGCGAGCGCGAGCTGACTGTCAGCGAGGCACGCTTTCGAACTGTTTTCAATAGCTTGGTGGATGTGGTTTTTTTGATCGACGCTGATACCCGTCTGATTGTGGACAGCAACCACCGCGCGCTGACCATGTTTGGCTTGGAGTCAGCAGCCGTTAAGGGCCTCTCCTGCATGGATTTCATGGCGAAAGATGGACCATGCGACAGCAACTTGGCGGACGTGTATTTCGAGAAATCACGGCAGGAAGGAGGCCAACGCTTTGACTGCAAGGCACATCCGCACGGCAGCGACGAGACCTTTTGGGTTAGCGTTAGTGTGTCTTTCGCGGTATTCGATCAGAGGCCGTATTTTGTAACCTCGGTACGGAATATCGAGGATCGAAAGCAGGCAGAAGAAGCTATTCGAGCATCAACACAACTGCTGCAGTCAGTTATTGACACCGCGCCGCTGCGGATTTTCTGGAAAGACCGTGATCTGGCTTACATGGGTTGCAACGCCTTGTTCGCCCATGATGCGGGTTACATCCAAACCAGCGATCTGATCGGCAAAACCGACCTTGACATGGTTTGGCGTGAGCATGCAGAGACATACCAGGCTGATGATCGCCAGACCATGGAAAGCGGTCTTTCCCGAATCAACTTTGAAGAATCGTTCACCAGTAAACAAGGCAATATTTCCTGGATCCGAACATCCAAAGTCCCCCTGCGCGACAGCAACAATGAGGTATTTGGTGTGCTCGGACTGTTTGACGACATTACCGAATACAAACGCTTGCGGGACGAACTGCAGCAGCAACGTGACACGCTTGAATTGCAGGTGCAAGAGCGCACCTGGCAGCTTGATCAGGCTCGCGAGGCGGCAGAAATCGCCAATCAGGCCAAGAGTGTTTTTTTGGCCAATATGTCACATGAAATCAGGACTCCGATGAGCGCCATCCTTGGCTTGACCCACATGCTCAATCGCGATCTTGATACCTCACCCACTGATGAGCGGCGCCATAGCGCGACCCTTGCCAAAAGTCGGCTGCAAAAGATTGACGGTGCAGCAAGCCACCTGCTTCGCCTGCTCAATGACATTCTTGATTTGTCGAAAATAGAAGCGGGCAAGCTGGTGCTTGAGAACATTGATTTTGACCCGCTCACACTGCTTGAAGATGTGGAGCAACTGATGGCCGAAAAGATCGCAGCCAACCACAACAGCTGGCACCTTCACACCGATACCCTGCCTCCCAAGTTGAATGGCGACGGCATGCGCCTGCGCCAGATACTGCTCAATTTTCTTTCCAACGCCGCTAAATTTACTGAGTATGGGAGCATCGAGTTGAGTGTGCGCGTCATGGGCCAGACCAACTCGCAACTTCAATTGCGGTTTGAGGTCCAGGACACCGGTATTGGGTTGACTGAAGAACAGCGCTCGCGCTTGTTCCAGACGTTTGAGCAAGCCGAAAAAAGCACCACACGCCGGTATGGCGGGTCCGGCTTGGGACTGGCCATCAGCAGTCGTTTGGCAGCGCTGATGGGTGGCCAGATTGGCGCGCGCAGTGCGCCAGGAAAGGGCAGCACCTTCTGGTTTGAGGGGTCGTTTGGGGAAGTTGAGGCGAGTGACTCGATTCACGATGAACATACTGAGCCTGTCGACCCGCAAGTCGAGTTGCGCCGGTTTGCATCTCGGGCAGTTCTGCTTGTGGAGGACATGGCGATCAACCAGGAAATCGCCCTGGATGTGCTGCAGCATGTCGGGTTAACGGCCGACCTGGCTGAAAACGGGCGCTTGGCGGTTGCGCGGGCGTCAGAAAAGCACTACGACCTGATCCTGATGGACATCCGCATGCCGGTGATGGACGGCTTTGAAGCTGCGAGGCAGATTCGAAAGCTGCCCGGCTATGCAACAGTCCCGATTCTGGCCATGACCGCAAATGCTTTTGATGAGGACCAAAGTGATGTGCTGCTGGCCGGCATGAATGACCACATCGCAAAGCCGGTACAGCCCAAAAAACTCTACGCCACTCTCCTCAAGTGGCTGTCCATGCCACCCACTGGTGCGCCAACGCCGCTGATAGAGCCAACATCAAAAGCGGCCACTCGCGGCGTGGCGCCACCCGGCGATGCGGGCGGTTTAAGCCAGGACCCCACCTACCAGGCGTTGTCAGTTTTGCCTGACCTGGATTTGGCCCAAGGACTGGAGGCACTGGTTGGGCGTTTTCCCAAGTTTGTCAGCATGCTGGGCCGTGTGGCGCGGGATCAAGCCGACGTGTGCGAGCGCATTAGCCACTTGATGGCGGTCGGCGATAAAGACACCGCCACGCGTGCGGTGCACTCGCTCAAGGGCATCGCCGCAACGCTGGGGCTTTACCGCATCAGCCAATGTGCGCTGGAAGTTGAGGCTGCTTTTGAACAGGAGGCATCTCCCGATCTGAGCGCACTGGGGGCA
>JAUXQA010000375.1 GCA_030683195.1 Rhodoferax sp.
CGCCCCCACCAAAATCACGGCAATCGCCACGCCTCCGCGCACCGGGCCAAAGACTTGGCCGACAGTTTCAAGAAGGTCTTCGGCCATGCCGGACCTTTCGAGAATAAAGCCAATGAAGGTGAAGAACGGGATCGCAAGCAAGGAGTCGTTTTGCATGATTCCGAAAATACGCAGCGGCAATGCCTGAAACATGGCCCCTGGAAAGATGCCGGCCTCAATCCCCACGAAACCAAAAAACAAGCCGCAAGCCGCCAGTCCAAAGGCGACCGGAAAACCTGTCAATAGCAGGAAAAAAAGTCCGGCAAACATGAGCGGCACAAACTGTTGTGCCAAGAAGGTGGTTTCCATTTATTTTTCTCCCGCCAACAGGCGCGCAGTTTTTGCTTCAAGCTCTTCGAGGTGCTTTTGCTCGTCAGACTTGTTTTCTTCGGCGCTGAGCACATCGGGCCCGGCCCCGGTCAGGAAGGCAACGCGCTTGATGAGTTCTGACACGGCTTGCAGTAAAAGGAGCGCAAAACCGGCGGGAATCAAGACATAGGCGGGCCAGCGAATCAGTCCGCCCGCGTTTTGTGACATCTCACCGCTATTGAACGCCTGCATAAAGAAGGGCCAGCTCAACTTGATCATGATGATGCAAAAGGGGAGCATGACCACCAAAATGCCCAGAACGTCAATGATGTTACGGGTACGGTCAGATAGCTTGCTGGATATAAAGTCGATCCGGACATGCGAGTTCCTGAGGAATCCGTAACCTGCACCCAGCATGAAGACGGCTGCAAACAGGTACCACTGAATTTCGAGCAAACCGTTGGAGCTGACGGTGAACATCTTGCGCACGATCGCGTTGCCCGCGCTGATCAGCGTGGTGGCCAGAATCAGCCACATGGTGAATTTGCCGACCCCGGTGCTGATCTTGTCGATCAGCCGGGACAGCGCGAGTAAAGGTGTCATGGAATCTCCATATGTTTTAACAGCGAGCGCGCGTGATGGAAGACCATTGCCTACCATCCAGCACAACCCGTGTAGGTTAACGTGATGTCACTGAGAAATACCTGACGATCGGGCTCATTTGGGCTAGGGTAAACACCAGTGGGCGTTCGACCGCTATGCTCTGTAATTTCACAGTCTTGGCAGCAATCCAACGCAACCCATGTCCAATCCATTGACAACTTCCATCGATTCTCCCGATATGCGTTTTGGAGACCGTGACCTTTTGTCGCTGGCGCTGATGGATGCGCGCAACCACACGCTGCATCTCATTGGCCAGTATGAGCAAGTGCTGGGTGAAAGTGGCTTTCAGGTGCCCCAAGTGGCAGAGCTCAATTTGCCACTTTGGGAGCTGGGTCATGTTGGCTGGTTTCAGGAGTGGTGGATCGGGCGCAACCTCCAGCGCCAACTGGGAACGGCCTGCGACCCTGCTTCTACCCGCCTGGCTTCGGTGGAACCCCGGGCTGACTTGTGGTGGAACTCATCGCAGGTTGCCCATGGCAGCCGCTGGGCTTTGGACTTGCCTGGCCTGAGCCAGATCAAGTCTTACTTGCTGGACACTCTGGAGGCCACCCTGGAGTTGCTGGAGAAGACACCCGCAGGAGACGATGCGCTGTATTTTTACCGCCTGGCTCTTTTTCACGAAGACATGCATGGCGAGGCACTAATTTATATGGCGCAAACCTTGGGCTTGCCGCTGGGTTTGAGCCTGCCAGGGGCGTCTGGCGCGCGCGAGCCTTTGCTGATTCCTGCTGCGCGTTGGAATTTGGGCAGCGCGGATGATCGCGGATTCAGCTTTGACAATGAGCGTGGCGCGCATGAGGTGGCGGTGCCGGAGTTCGAGATTGACGCCCAAGCGGTGAGTTGGGCCCAGTTTGTTGAGTTTGTGGATGATGGCGGCTACGACCGACC
>JAUXQA010000382.1 GCA_030683195.1 Rhodoferax sp.
TTTCGCGGGATGCAGTAGCGGCTGCATCCTGAGCGATGAGTTGACGCGAACGCTTTTGGGCGAGTTGCAAAGCCTGGTCGAGAGACAAAGCCTGTTGGGCGTGGCCGTTGACACTGACGATGGCTAAGCCAAGGGCCAACATGTAGGCCCAATGGCGATGGTGTCGACCAGATGACGGACCTTCAAAGGAAACTGAAAACATAGATTCTCCCGACAGCGAAAGGGTGGTTTCACGTCGACCCGCTGCGGCAGCGAAGCTTGAGGCTGGCTGGCGCAGGCGAGCACGACTTAAACGCCGGGACAGCCTACAAGGCTGTCAGCGCAATGTCGGCTGGAGGATCAGATTCGGAAACAGCAGTGCAGAATGGTGTACGGCGGAGAAGCCGCAACCAGGGCACTTTGGGAGCCCGCGGCGGGGCGGAGTTCGGCCATGGGAGCAGGCACCAAAGGCGTGAAGTACAGCGCCATCAGCACAACAGCTGGTACGGTGAGCGTGGACGTCTGGTCGCTTTGTTGACCAAACTTGCAATGCTCTGCGCACAGGTTGGCGTTTTGCGGATCCAGTGCCCTCATCGCCATGTCCTCACAGTTGGAAATGGGTTGGCTTGCAACCTCCATGGCTACCTTGCCTGCATCAATTTCAGCTGAACCCACCATGGGGATTTGCCCCCCCATGGAAGGCACACTAGGGCAGGCATAGGCTGCGACGGCCAGTTGCGCAAACAGCAAACAGCCGATGAGCAGCTGAGCCACAGATCGTAGGAAACCCTTACGCATTTGCGGCCCGCTGCAAAGTCACCAACCCATAGCGGCCACCAACCTGTGCCGTAACGCAGGATGACTTGACGGTGGGTGTGAGGATATTTGACACAGACAGAACGGTTGGCTATGGCCTAGGATAGCACTCGACATGCAAAGTTCCCCAAACTTGCTCGCCTAGGATTTGATTGACCGCAGGATCGGTTGTTTTTGGCCGGTTAGATACTCGTTGTTCAAGCGCACTCAGCTTACTATTTACCACCAACGGTCTAATCACAGTTTATGGATTTCATAAAAATCGCTTTGCTCTCCGTGGCCACCACCATTTGCCTCTGCAGACTTACTGTCAGCCTGGGCATGCGCGGCAGCCGACAGCATAACGGTCAGCGTTGTCGCCAGAATGATGGAGAGAGTTTTCGACTGTTTCATTTTGGGTTCCTAGAATTCAGTTGTCTGTCTTGCTTTCGCAGTGCTTGTCAATACAAGACGCTTCGTGGAGCTACGGTGTTGACGTGCCTTAAGTTTGCAAAGGCATCTGCCAAACTTAGTACTCCGCACGTCCGTAGTGAGCACGAATCACTGAGGACAGTTTGGCAACCTCATCGCTGGTGACTGCGATGCTGGCCCCATCCTTGGTTGTTACGGTTTCGCCAATGCGCATGCGAGCGGGACGACCATATTTGTCTTCCATGGCCATCTGTCCAGTCTTAAACATATGAAGTACTGAACCGTCCTTGAGTGGAATGGACTTTTCGATTGAAGAGTCCATCGCGAAGGCAGACAGGAGAGGTGCTGCCAAGCCAAGGGCAACAAGTGTTTTACGTATAGTCATGATGAGGCCTTTCGAGAGTGATTTACAGCCCCAACCGTCTCTTGTTGGGGAACGATGCAAACACTGCATCGTTGCTGTAAATGTAGAACTTGACCCCCAACAAGAGCATGACGTTGCGATTACAAGTCAGTCATCTTTAACTCGACCTCTTCTTTCAGCCCAAAATTGTGTGGGCCGACTCAAGTCAGCGTGTATCACACCTCCATGGGTGTAGACGAGGTTGGAAACTTTAGGGTAAAGCTTGTCACCCCCCCGCGCGAAGCTACTTCAATACTGCCACCATGTGCTTCCATAATCGCACGGGTAATCGCAAGTCCCAAGCCGGCACCATCGCTACCTGGTTGAGACCGAGACTTGTCCACCCTGAAGAAGCGGTCAAATAAGCGAGGCAGCATGTCCTCTTCGATATCAGTTCCATGATTGACGACCGTCACTAAACTTGACTCGCTGCCACTCTGCATTTCTATCAAGATAGCGGAGTGAGGCGTTGAATAGCGGATCGCGTTTGATAAAAGGTTGCTCAATGCCCGGCGCAGCATCAGCCTGTCGCCAAATATCAGCCCATCCCCTGCTGTTTCGAGCCGAACATCCCTCTCCGAGGCAAGGGCTTCATAGAAATCCATCAATGCCAGAACCTCCGTCGATATGGATATCGTCTCTCTGCTTGGAAGTGCCAGACCGTGCTCAGTTTTTGCCAGAAACAGCATGTCTGAAACCATTCTTGCCAGCCGTTGCAGCTCTTCCGAATTAGATGCTAAGACATCCTGATAGTCATTGGTCGTCCTGGGCGCTGTCAGTGTGACTTGGGTTTCTGTCAGAAGATTACTAATGGGTGTACGCAGTTCATGTGCCAAATCAGACGAAAACTCAGAGAGACGGTCAAAATCACTTTGTAGTCGGTCCAGCATCTCGTTGAGAGTGCGGGCCAAATCCGCCATTTCTACCGGAACAGCCTCAACGGGCATTCGCTCTCCCATTTTGTTGGATGTTACGGATTGCGCTCTGTTTTTCATAACCCGCAGAGGCGCTAAACCCCGGTTAGCAGCAATCCAACCAAGCAGCCCACTGAGGATAGTAGCCAGAACCACATAAACCGCCAGCGTGGTTTGAAAATGCCTCTGGAAATGCGCATGATGATTGGTATCAAGCGCAACCCATACCGTCATCGGCTCGCCGTTTGCTGAGGGTGTTGGGACCAAGGCCCCAAGCGCCCGATATTCATGGCCGTTTTTTTTCCAACTCAGTATGGATTGATTCTTTGAATCCGCACGCAAGTTGGTTACGGACTCACTTGGAATTTTCAAATCCGAAGTTACAAACACCGGGAGCCCGTTGTACTCCAAGTTAACGAATAGTCCCTCGTGGCTGTGCAGTATGTCATTGAGACGCTCATTCAGAACTGGTTTAGAGTTTGCTTTCCCCGCGACCTCCTGAATGAGGTGAATTTTGTCTAGCAACGTTGCCCGGTCGAGATCTTCAAAGTGTTGATTCATACTCACAGAAGTGAGCCAACCCAAGCCCAACAAGACTGTCGCTGAGGCCAGCGTATAAAAGAGCGTTAGTCGAGTGGTCAGTGAGAAACGTTGAGTCATGGAGAGGATGTCGGTTTTTCCAGCACATAGCCCATACCCCGAACGGTTTGCAAGAGCTTGGGATGAAATGCATCGTCAATTTTTACTCGCAATCGACGTATCGCAACTTCAATGACGTTTGTATCACTGTCGAAATTCATATCCCAAACTTGCGATGCAATCAGAGATCGCGGCAATACTTCACCCTGCCTGCGCATCAAAAGCTCTAATAGACCAAACTCTTTGGAGGTCAGATCAATCCGCTTGCCAGCACGGGTCACGCGTCTTCGGAGCAAATCCAATTCCAGATCCGCCACGCATATTGAAGTTGCCTCAGTTCCAGTCTTGCCTCGGCGCAAAATTGTTCTGACACGCGCGAGCAATTCAGCAAAAGAAAATGGCTTCACCAGATAGTCGTCAGCGCCAAGTTCCAAGCCCTTAATTCGGTCTTCCACTTGGTCTTTCGCAGTGAGAAATAGTACCGGCACTTCGTTGCCTTGCCTGCGCAAGCTGCGTATGACCTCCCAACCGTCCATGCCTGGCAGCATCACGTCAAGGATGAGCAAATCGTGTTCTGTCTCCATAGCCGCGTGCAGGCCATCCCTCCCGTTGGCCACCAATTCAACCGTAAAGCTGGCTTCAGCCAGCCCTTGGCGCAGATACTCGCCAGCCTTGGGCTCATCTTCAACGATCAGAATTTTCACAAGCTCTCCATTACTTTCAGTGAGACATAGTGTGCCGAGTTTCACTCCAGTGGACACGAACATTACAGATTTGTAATGTTCCCAACAGCTCACTGACAGGGACACTTGTTCATAATCACGGTTGTGCAATTAGTAGTCAATCGTAAGGATCACATGATGGACAGACCGACTCCAATGAGTGGCAAAAAGGTGCTCTGCAGCACCCTGCTGCTGCTTTCAACAGTTACTTACTCACAGACATCTCCCGTACAGGGCAAGACTATCGCACCGATTGAGCTGCGGTACGCATCCGTGCTTAGCGCATATCAGGTATACGCCGACGAACCGATTCAGCCGTGGCGTGAGGCCAATGATCGAGTGGGGCGTATCGGCGGCTGGCGTGCATATGCCAAGGAGATTCGCACAGGTGAGCAGGCAAAGGAAACTCCGCCGGCTGTTGATAACCTTGCAAACAAGAACAACAAGAAGATGGAGAAGCAATGATCCAAACACGAAACTTCCCAAAAGCGAAGCTAGCTCTCTCGTTCGTGGCTATCGCCGTATTGTCGGGATGCGCAAGTGTCAGCATTGAGCAGACGCTAGAGCGCGTCAACGGAGATGCCAGCAGTTTTACCGACGGAAATCTTTCACTGGCGCGTACCGATGCGGAGCGTGAGAGACGTGCACGGGCAGCCAAGGCACTCCTGGCGACTCCTTTGGGCCAGCGCGAAGCAGTGCAGCTTGCACTGGTCAATAGTCCTTCGCTGCAGGCACTGCTGGCGCAAGGATGGGCCGATGCCGCAGACGCCGCTCAAGTCGGTCGGATAGCCAACCCACTATTCAGTTTTGAGCGAATGGTTACAGGCGATGAGCTGGAGTTGGGTCGCGCCCTATCGTTTGGGCTACTTGACGTACTTACATTGCCGAAACGTAAGGGTATTGCGGATCGACGTATTGAGCAGTCACAGATTCGACTGACTGCAGAAGTTGTTGATCAGGTCACACAGGTGCGCCAGTCTTGGGTTCGCGCGATTGCCGCGCAACAGAAGTTCACCTATGCACAGCAAGTATTTTCAAGCGCTGAGGCAAGTGCTGAGCTCGCGCGTCGCATGCAGTCCGTCGGCAACTTCAACCGCTTGACACGTGCCCGAGAGCAAGCGTTCTACGCCGACGCTGCGACACGGCTAGCGTCTGCAGCGCACGAGATTACCTCCTCCAGGGAAGAACTGGTACGACTGCTCGGGTTGGACGAGGAGCAGCGCGCTCTTCTGACGCTGCCTGATCGTCTGCCAGATCTCCCAAAGCAGGCTATCGAGCCTAAAGCCGTGAGCCTACAGGCCGTACAAAATAGACTGGATATTCGATTGGCACAGAGCGCCTTGGACACATCGGCAAAGTCGCAGGGCCTCGGCACCTTGTCGAGTTTCACGGATATCGAACTGACGGCGCGCCGTAACACAAAATTTGACAATGCCTCTGGGACGCGTACCGACCCACAGGGGTACGAGATCAGTGTGCGTCTACCCATATTTGACTGGGGGGGGATGCAGCGCGACGGTATGACTGCGCGCACGCTTGCTGCAGCGAATCAGCTGGAGTCCACCGTCCGTATGGCTGGGTCCAATCTCCGTGAAACCTACTCTGCCTATCGCACCGCGTATGACATTGCCCGGCATAACCGCGATGAAGTCATACCTTTGCGCAAAGTAATCGCTGAGGAAAATCAGCTTCGCTACAACGGAATGCTGATTGGTGTCTTTGAGCTGCTTTCCGATTCTCGGGATCAAATCAGCGCAGTAGTTGCTGCTATCGATGCCGATCAGCAATTCTGGATGGCTGATGCCGCTTTGCAGGCTTCATTGATTGGTCGTCCCACCAATACCAGTCTTTCCGTTACCTCCAACGCGCCGAGCGGCGGTGGCGCCGGTCATTGAACAAAGGAAAAAAATGACTTCTAGAAGAGATTTTTTTAAGTACGCGGGCATCACCGGTGGAGCTGTTGCTGCGAGTGCTGTCAGTCGCGTGGCCATGGCGGCACTGCCGGAACCCATGATTCAAAGTAGTTCTGACACGATGGCACCACTTGTTCCAAATAGTGGTCGACCCTACAACCCCGTCGTAACGCTGAACGGTTGGACACTGCCTTGGCGTATGAATCAAGGCGTCAAGGAGTTCCATTTGGTCGCAGAACCAGTTGTCCGTGAGATGGCACCTGGCTTCAAAGCACATTTGTGGGGTTACAACGGGCAAAGCCCTGGCCCTACGATTGAAGTTGTCGAGGGTGACAGAGTTCGGATATTTGTGACGAACAAACTGCCAGAGCACACCAGCATTCATTGGCATGGGCAACGCCTGCCCAATGGGATGGATGGTGTTGCAGGACTGAATCAGCCAGCAATCCAGCCGGGCAAGACTTTTGTCTATGAGTTCGTTGCGCGTCGGCCAGGTACCTTCATGTACCACCCCCATGCCGATGAGATGACTCAGATGGCCATGGGCATGATGGGATTCTGGGTCACACATCCCAAAACAAAGCACCCACTGATCGACGATGTGCAACGTGACTTCTGTTTTCTGCTCAATGCCTTCGACATAGATCCAGGGAGCTACACGCCGAAAATAATGACCATGTTGGATTTCAATCTATGGTCTTGGAACAGTCGAATTTTTCCAGGAATCGATTCACTGAACGTACGTTTGAACGACAAGGTCAGGATACGCGTCGGTAATCTGACTATGACGAATCATCCGATACACGTTCACGGGCACGAGTTCACCGTAACTGGCACTGACGGTGGCCCGACTCCCAAAAGTACGCGCTGGCCCGAAGTAACGACTGACATAGCAGTCGGACAAATGCGTCAAATTGAGTTCCTTGCAGATGAGGAAGGCGATTGGGCTTTCCATTGCCATAAAAGTCATCACACGATGAACGCTATGGGGCATAACGTACCTACTTTAATCGGAGTCGATCACCGTGGCGTAGCCAAAAAAATCAGCAACTTGATTCCAGATTACATGGTGATGGGCGAGCGTGGAATGGCTGACATGACGGAAATGGAAATGCCCATTCCGGACAACACCGCTCCAATGATGACTGGCGAAGGTCCATTCGGGTCGGTCGAGATGGGGGGGATGTTCAGCGTTCTAAAAGTTCGCCGAGATCAGAAGGTTGCGGATTACAAGGATCCAGGCTGGTTCAAGCACCCCGAAGGCACCGTGGCCCACGAGTACACAGGGCCACTGAAAGAGCCAGCACGCTTCAAGGCTGAAGGTGGCCAATCGATGCCGCGCATTCAAAAGCCAACAAGCACGACTGAAGTCAAAGTGCGCAAGCCTAGTTCTCACAACGGCCACTAATTCAACGATTTTTACCAAGGAAGACCACTATGAAATCGCATTTCTATTCAACACACAAACTCATTGCTATCGCAGCCTTAACCTTATCT
Organism: Rhodoferax sp.; assembly: GCA_030683195.1. Classification (GTDB taxonomy): domain Bacteria; phylum Pseudomonadota; class Gammaproteobacteria; order Burkholderiales; family Burkholderiaceae_C; genus Rhodoferax. The sequence goes on from JAUXQA010000382.1 coordinate 7,295, forward strand.
GGAGCAGCTTTTGCCAGCGGAACACATTCCGGTGGTCATGGCCATGACGACGGCGAAACAGCCATTGGAAAGCCTGGCGTTGCTGCCAAGGCAAACCGCACTATCACCATCGAAATGGGTGACAACATGCGTTACAGCCCCTCGGATATCCAGGCAAAGCAAGGTGAAACCATCCGCTTCATTGTCAAAAATACCGGCAAAGTGAAGCACGAAATGAGTCTGGGAACTGAAAAGGAACTTCTGGAGCATCTTGAGCAGATGAAGAAGTTTCCTGATATGGAACACGATGAGCCGAGCAAAGTAACCCTTGCACCCGGCAAGCAAGGTGAGATAGTTTGGCAGTTCACTAAGGCTGGTTCTGTGAACTTTGCGTGCCTCATGCCAGGACACTATGAAGGTGGCATGAAGGGTTCAGTCAAGGTCGTGAAAAAATAAAAACTCACTCTCGAAAGTCACGGCATGCCTCTCACCAATAGCTTCATAGGTGTAAATCGGCGGTCTCTGGTGTTAGGTGCCCTTGCATTAGGGTCTTTATCACTGGCCTTGGCCAAGGATGAGCAAACTTTAACAATACAGGTCTGGAAGGATCCGAATTGTGGATGCTGTCGAGACTGGATTTCTCACATTGAGAAAAATGGGTTCTCCGTGAGGGTAATGGATGAGGGTAATCCTTCAGCGCGCTCAGAATTGGGAGTGCCACTGAAATACGCCTCTTGCCATACAGCCTTAGTTGCTGGGTATTTCATCGAGGGCCACGTGCCTGCGCTAGACATCAAAAAAATGCTTGCTCAAAAGCCAATTGCGCTTGGCCTTGCTGTTCCTGGAATGCCTTTGGGATCGCCGGGTATGGATGGTGGTGTGTATGGCGGTCGACGCGACCCTTTTAAAGTGTTGCTGATTCAAAAAGACGGATCCGCATCTGTCTACAACTCTTACTTCTAAGGACATTATGATTTTCAATAAACACTTCGGCATTCTGGCCGCATTTTCTCTCGGCATGGTGTTGCCGCACTCCGGCTTCGCTCAGGCTCCTACTCCCCCTGCCAAGACCGAATCTACTCAGGCTATGTCAATGACCGATGGTGAAGTACGCAAAGTAGACCAGGAAAACGGTAAGGTCACCATCAAGCATGGGGAGATCAAGCACTTGGATATGCCTGGCATGACGATGGTCTTCACCGCAAAGGACAAAGCACTTCTTACCAATGTAAAGGCCGGTGACAAAGTGAAGTTTATGGTTGTTAATGAGGGTGGAAAGATGGTGGTGACCGATATTCAAGCGACCAAACCATGACCCACAAGTAGATCCGTATGAAAGCCATTTCATCCATTGCCATGGCCGCACTGACCATGGGACTGCTGTGCACGAACGCACTGGCCGCAGAGCCTGTCAATCAGGAAGAAGCATCCCGAGTGCTGGCTGCATTCCATGCGGCACTGCAACGTGGCGATTCAGCCACTGCAACCGCGCAGCTGGCTACCGACGCCACCATTTACGAATCCGGCTATGCTGAAACGCGTGCTGAATACCTTGCACACCATCTGCAGGGAGATATAGACTTTGCGAAGACGACCAAGACCGAAGTTAAAGCGAGCCAGCAACAATGTTCGGCGTCGCTGTGCTTAGTCCTCCACGAGAGCGAAACCAGCGGCAGCTACAAGGGCAAACCCGTGCGCAGCAGGGGATTAGAAAGTGCAGTTCTGCGCCGCGACGGCGACGGCTGGAAGATCGTGCATCTGCACTGGTCATCTCGAAAGTAACTCAGACTATTGACCCATACCGATAAGCCCCGCCCCGGCACGCTCAAGCAAGTACAAGGCGCAAAGTTGGGTGTTGCCGCAGAGTGCAGCTACAAAGTAGTCATTGCAAAAGAGGCGAAACAATGTGCGGCTAGTTGAAGGCGACCGTCTTCGTGTGCGGTTGCAAATGCCAAAAAGCAAAGGCTGGAATCGTCAGCCATTGCCCAATTGGTGCAATACCAATACCCCAAATCGTTGGCATTAGGCTTGAATAAGCCCAAGCCTGTGTCACCACCGTGTTATTCCATTCACTGAAAACTGTGTAAGCAACTCCCAGTTCGCATGTAACCAATGCCACTGGAAAAAAACCCACTTGGGGCCACTGCCTGGATCCAACCAATATCAGTGCAGCGGTCAGGCTCAATGCAGTAATCAGTACATCACCGACCGAGCAGTGCACCACCGCAAATGCAATGGCCGATAGCGTGCTTTCGCTCCAGACGGTATACAACGGCAATTGCAATATTTCCCAACCCAAGTTCAGGGCGGTAGTGAGCGCGAGGAATTGCAAAATCAATTTGCTTCGCGTGAGCGAAATGTGGAGGAGTTGTGTTTGGTCAAACATAGAAGCGCCTAAGTTGATTTAGATCAATATGTGATCCACTTGCAATGGGTACATTAATTCGGTCGCAATAGCAAATATTCAGCTGAACCTTTAACTCCATGAAGTCTTTCTTCAACAGTCGGAATACACGATACACCGCAATGGTGATGGTGTTCGTTTGGCTGATGACATTGGGGATCGGTTTTGCCAATGCATGTCTACTTGACGAGGCTCTGGGACACCATGCGCCTACAGCGCAAGTTCAGGCAACGCATCATGACGATGTTGCTGAGCAGGCACTGGAGTCCGACAAAGCAGTATGTCTAACGGTTTGTGAAGTGGAGCAAACTGCGATTGTCAAGTTCAAGCACGCAGACGTTCCGTCAGATTTGCAAGCAGCTCCTATTGCGCATTTTTCCGCTCTCGCTGTTACGGTGCTCGATCTCAATGATCGTTCTGTGCCGTCAGTAATCCCCGCTTGGCGTGAGCCGCCAGTGTCGATCCGCTTTCTGCGGCTGACAATTTAAATCTCCTTTTGCAGCGGTTGTTACCCAGCGCACAGACGCTGGATTGCCCGTCTGCTTCCATGCCTCTGGTCCCTTCAACGGGTTGACCGGATGCCTCCCCATTCTTGCCAGTTTCTCGTTCCTTGTTCTTTAAATGGAGTTCCATATGACTAATCTTCGCCATACCGTTCTATCAGTTGCCATTGCAACAGCCTCCCTCGGGGCATTTGCTCAGACCGCTGCAGAACACACCCAGCATCACCCTTCGGAGCCCGCGAAAAAAGCCACCAAAGCAGTTGCACCCAAAGCGCCTGCTAAAGCTGCAGAGTCAATGGCAGCCATGGACATCCAGATGAAAGCGATGCGTGAGATGCACGAAAAAATGATGGCGGCCAAAACCCCTGAAGAACGCAAAGCACTCATGGGCGACCACATGAAAGCCATGCAAGACGGTATGTCC
>JAUXQA010000384.1 GCA_030683195.1 Rhodoferax sp.
GCCAGACCAAGTTTATGTGGTTCACGGTGAAATGGGGGCCGCGGATGAGCTGCGCAAGCGCATCAAGCATGAGATGGGCTGGCGCGCCTTGGTGCCAGAGCACGGATCGACTTGGCCCACCTAAGACAAAGGGAGGCGAAAATAGCGGTATGACTGAATTTCTTACCGTTGCGTTTTACAAGTTTGTCGAATTGCCTGATTTTGCGGATCTCAGAGCGCCACTGCTGGCCCACTGCGAGGCCCAAGGTGTCAAAGGCATCATCCTGCTGGCCGCTGAAGGCATCAACAGCACGATTGCCGGGCCCGAGGCTGGCATACGCGCCGTTCTGGCATATTTGAAACAAGATCAACGCCTGATGGACCTGCAACACAAAGAAGCCTGGTCTGCGAAGTCGCCTTTTTACCGTATGAAAGTACGCCTGAAGCGTGAAATCGTCACACTGGGTGTGCCGGGCATCAGCCCAACCCTGATGGCGGGCACCTATGTGAAGCCGCAAGACTGGAACGCCCTTATTTCTGACCCCGATGTGGTGGTGGTGGACACCCGAAACGACTACGAGGTGGGCATTGGCACCTTCAAAGGCGCGCTGGATCCGCAGATTAAAAGCTTTGCGAAGCTGCCCGACTGGGTGGCCTCCACGCCGGCCCTGAACCCTGCCACGGGCAAGAAGCCCAAAGTCGCCATGTTTTGCACGGGCGGCATCCGCTGCGAAAAATCAACCGCCCTGCTGCGGGCACAAGGGTTTGATGAGGTCTTTCACCTGGAGGGTGGGATTCTGAAATACCTGGAGACCGTACCCGAGGCCCAAAGCCTGTGGCAGGGCCAGTGTTTTGTGTTTGACGAGCGGGTGTCGGTAGGGCATGGCCTGGTACCTGGCCACCATGGCTTGTGCCGGGCCTGCCGCATGCCGCTGAACGACGACGACCTGGCCTCACCGCTTTTTGAGGCTGGGGTGAGTTGCCCCAAGTGCCACGCTACCACCCTTGAGACGCAAAAAAACAGTGCTCGCGAGCGCCAGCGCCAGTGGGAGTTTGCCAAGGCCCGCGACCAGGACCACATTGGCGCCAAGCTGCCGTTACCACTGCCAATAAACGCGACAGTCCCGTCCAGTCTCCCGCCCATCGCATCTTGAGCGACCTGATGCACCCGCCGGTTCTGTATTCCTTTCGCCGCTGCCCCTATGCGATGCGGGCGCGGCTGGCTTTGTGGGCGAGTGGCACGGTATGTGAATTGCGCGAAGTGGTGCTGGCACGCAAGCCTGCGGCCTTGCTGGTGGCCTCGGCCAAAGGAACCGTGCCCGTGCTGGTGCTGACCGACAACCAAGTGGTCGACCAAAGTCTGGACATCATGCTGTGGGCGTTGCGCCGGAATGACCCTCTTCAGTGGTTACCTGAGAATGGCAACGCGTTGACGCAGGCCATGAAACTCGTAGCGCACTGCGACGGCGAGTTCAAGTTTCACCTGGACCGCTACAAGTATCCGAACCGCTTTGGTTTGCCGGACGGCCACACTCACCGGGCGCAAGGGGCCGTTTTTCTCGCTTTGTTGAATGAGCAACTGATCCAGACGCCCAATTTAGGCGGGTTCTCAGCGGGGTTGGCAGACATGGCAACAGCACCTTTTGTGCGCCAATTCGCCCACACCGACCCCGCCTGGTTTGCCCAACAACCCTGGCCTGAACTGCAAAGCTGGCTGACCGGGTTTGAAGGCTCGACTGCCTACCAGGCGGTGATGAAGCCTTACGTTGCTTGGGCGCCGGAGCACGCTCCGGTGCTCTTTCCTGCTGCGCCCAATGCTATTATTTAAAATATAGAAAGGCTTGAAAGACGCCGGCTAGCGGGCTATTCAGGCATATTTCATGGCTACGAGCCGCTCCCGCGCCGCAGCGTATTCGCGCTTCAGTTGGGCCACATACTCGGCCGTGGTCTGGATCTTGTTTATCGCGCCAATGCCTTGACCGCAGCCCCAGATGTCTTTCCAGGCTTTGGTCTTTTCACCGCCAAAGTCCATCTTGCTGGGGTCGCTGACCGGCAGGTTGTCGGGGTCCATGCCTGCGTTGCGAATGCTGGGGGCCAGGTAGTTGCCATGCACGCCCGTGAACAGGTTGCTGTAGACGATGTCGTCCGAGTTGCTGTCCACAATAGATTGCTTGTATTCCAGCGACGCACGGGCTTCTTCGGTGGCAATGAAGGCCGAGCCGATGTAGCCAAAATCAGCCCCCATGGCCTGAGCGGCCAACACGGCGTCGCCGGTGGAGATAGCGCCACTCAAGGCGACCGGGCCATCAAACCACTGGCGGATTTCCTGGATCAAGGCGAAAGGGCTCTTGACGCCAGCGTGGCCGCCGGCACCGGCTGCCACTGCAATCAGGCCATCGGCACCCTTTTCAATCGCCTTGCGGGCGTGCTTGTTGTTGATGATGTCATGCAACACCACGCCACCGTATGAATGCGCTGCCGCGTTGATGTCTTCACGCGCGCCCAAGCTGGTGATGATGATCGGCACTTTGTACTTCACGCACATCGCCATGTCGTGTTCCAGGCGGTCATTGCTCTTGTGCACGATCTGGTTGATCGCAAAGGGTGCGGCGGGCTTGTCCGGGTTGGCCTTGTTGTAAGCGGCGAGGGTCTCGGTGATTTCAATCAACCACTCTTCAAGTTGCGCGGCCGGACGGGCGTTTAACGCGGGCATCGAGCCCACGACGCCTGCAATGCATTGCGCAATGACGAGTTTGGGGTTGCTGATGATGAACAGCGGGGAGCCAATGACGGGAAAGGGCAACTGATCGAGAGGTGCAGGCAACTTGGACATGGTGTCTCCAGAAAATATTCTAAATATAATGAGTCAAATAAGCCCCTGGCCGGCGTCAAATCGGCGACAGGAGCTATCCATTAAATAGCAGAGAAAGTGGATCAGAACGACTCAAGTGCGAGCGAATTCACACTATCGGAACCCTCCACAATGGCGTCCCGCATGCCTGGGGCTTTCGTCAGCAAATGGTCCGCATAGAAGCGGGCTGTAATGATCTTGGCCTGCATGAATGCGACATCAACGCCCAGTGCAAGTTGGTCTTGAGCGACCAACAAGGCGCGCGCCATTTGCCAGCCTGCCATCAGGTTACCCGCCAGCATGAGGTACGGAACGCTGCCCGCAAAGACGGCGTTGGGGTTGGAGCGGGTGTTGGCAGCCACAAAACTCACAACATCCACAAACGCTTCGCGCGCCGATTTCAAACGCCGCGCCACGGCGAGTGCGTCAACACTGCCGTTGTGGGTCAACAGGGCTTCGGTGGCCTCCACCTGAGCAGCCAGTGACTTGGCCAATTGACCACCATCGCGGGAGGTCTTGCGCCCCACCAAGTCATTGGCCTGAATGGCCGTAGTGCCCTCATAAATGGTCAAAATCTTGGCATCACGGTAATACTGGGCCGCTCCGGTTTCCTCAATAAAGCCCATGCCGCCGTGCACTTGCACGCCCAGGGAAGTTACTTCTAGGCTCATCTCGGTGCTGTATCCCTTGATCAGCGGCACCATGAAATCGTAAAACGCATTGTTTTGCTTGCGCACTTCGGCATCTGGATGGTGGTGAGCGGCGTCATAGGCTGCAGCAGCTACCGTGGCGAGTGCACGGCAACCTTCGGTGTAGGCGCGCATGGTCATGAGCATGCGCTTGA
>JAUXQA010000394.1 GCA_030683195.1 Rhodoferax sp.
GTGTAGGGGTCAAAGTCGGCACTGCTGGAATACTTCAAAAACAAGGCCCGGTTGGCGTCCATGGAGGAGATCAGACCCATCGACCAGCTTGAGAAGCGCCGATGCGGAATCTCGCCAAAATCCAGAATCGCCGAGTCCCGGTGCCGTGAGTCCAGAAAAATGCGGTGATACAAGGCATTGACCGAGGCCCGATCACCTTCCAACTGCTGCAAAAAAATGCCGTTGTTCAGGCACAAGGCGCCGGTCACCCCCAGGCGCGTGTTGTTGCGCTGTGAGGCGCTCAAGATGTCTTTCACATCCGACGGCCCGAGGACGCGAGAAGTGCGGCTGGCGTAGGTGAGTTGGATCAACATGCAAATTTCCCGGTCAAAAAAGAGTTGTTGCTACCACTGGCAGGCCCCCGACCCGTGAGCGGGCAGCCTGCGCGTGACATCAATTACTTCAGCAAACCCGCACTGCGCGCGGCGGTCTCAATGCCTTTGTAATTCTCAACCTTGGTGGTGATGTACCGTGTGGCGCGGTTCAGGTCCAGGATTTCCTTGCCTTGAGGCGTGGCGGGATCAATGTCGAGCAGCGCTTTGGTGACTTTGTCGCGCAGGGCCACAGGCATGTCGGCATGCACGGCCCAGTTGTAATTGAAGTAGCCCGGCGTGGTGTAAAAAACATTCACATCTTTGGTGTCCACGCGGTTTTCTTTGACAAACTTGTTCCACACGGTGATATCCAGCGCTGCGGCTTCGACCTTGCCGCTGACTACCGATGCAATGGTGGCGTCATGCGCACCCGAGTAAGCCACGCGCTTGAAGTCTTTGTCAGGGTCAATCTGGGCCTGCAGCAAAAAGCTGCGTGGCATCAAATGGCCCGAGGTGCTGGACTGGGAGCCAAAGCTAACTTGCTTGCCTTTCAAATCGGCAAGGGTCTTGATGCCCGAGTTGGTTTTGGCGATGAACACCGACTGGAACTTGGTGTCTTCTTCACGCTGGGCAATGGGCACAATCTTCCCGCCCGAGCGGTTTTGCGCCTGCACAAAGGTAAAACCACCCAGCCAGGCCATGTCGATGTTTTTGTTGACAAGGGTTTCCACGGCCGCGGGGTAGTCGCTCACGGGGGTGAACTCGACCTTCATGCCCAGCTTTTGCTCCAGGTACTTGACGATGGGGCCGAACTTGCGCATTTGCTCGGTGGCGGCTTCTTCAGGGATGGTGGTGACACGGAAAACGGTTTGCGCCTGGGCTTGAGCAACCCCGGCTGCTGTCAGTAACGCACAGGCCATCAGGGTCCTGCGGGCGATCAATGTTGATGCAAAAGTCATGTTAAGAAACTCCAAAAATAGGGCCGCGCCAAAAAAAGCGCTTGAAATAGGCCGCCGCAATTAGACCCGATTGCCGCCCTGCCAATCCGGCGTGGCTTGACCATCCCCACGAGACCCTGCGGTTTACACTGCGGCCATGCCGTCCACCCCCGCCCCATCCGTCAAGCCCCCGCTATGGGTGCCGGACGCGCAAGGCTGGATCTTGCGGGTGCCTGCGCAGTGGCGTGACGATGATCTTGGCCCGGTGCCCGCCGCAGTGACTTCAGGCCGGGTTCGCATCGAGACGCCCTCAACCGCCCCCATTCACGCCCAAAAAGCCTCCGCGTTGTGGGCGGTACTCCATCCCTTGGCCCAACGGGGATTGACGTTGGACCTGAGTGCCCTGCCCCCGGCACTGGCCGCACCCCTGGCGCTGGCCCTGCGCCAGCCTGCTGTTCACCTGCCCACTCCGCAAGAGCCGCCCGGGGCTGCGCCAACCGAAACCCTTTCGCCCGAGCCAGCCCCTGCCCGGACAGCGCCAGTCGCGCCCTCCGCCTGGGCTCAGGCGCGCATCACCCTGACCTTTGTGGGTGAAGTGGTGCTGGCCATCGGCCGGGTGCACCGGCGCCCGCGTGTGTTCCGGTGGGCAGATGTGTTGCACCACATGGACCAGATGGGCCCCGGCAGCCTGCCCATCGTCAGCCTGACCGTGTTTTTGGTGGGCCTGATGCTGGCCTACATGGGCGGCGCGCAACTGGGCCGCATTGGCGCCCAGAGTTTTATTGCCGATGTGGTCACCGTGGGCGTGGTGCGCGAACTGGCTGCGTTGATGACCGGGGTGATTCTGGCGGGCCGCATCGGTGCCGCCATTGCCGCCCAACTGGGCACCATGACCGTGAACGAGGAAATCGACGCTCTGCGCACACTGGGCATCGACCCCCTGCTGAACCTGGTGCTGCCTCGCCTGCTGGCCATGCTGCTGGTCGCGCCCTTGCTGATTGCCCTGGCCATGGTGCTGGGCGTGCTGGCCGGCCTGCCGGCCGCGCTGTGGGTGTACGGCGTACCAGCACCCGAATACCTGCACAAGTGCCTCAAGGCCCTGACCTGGACCCATTTGTGGATTGGCCTCTTCAAAGGCACGATGTACACATTGCTGGTGGTCATTGCCGGGTGCCGCGAAGGCTTTTACGCCGGCCACACGGCGCAGGCCATTGGCGTGGCCACGACGCGCGCCGTGGTCAAGGCACTGGTCTGGATTGTGGTGGCCGCCTGTGGCAGCACGGTGGTGCTGCAGAGCCTGGGCTTTTGAATGGGCGCCATTCTGGCTGTGAAGCAACTGAACCTGGCCTGGGGTCTGCAGCCGGTGCAAAACGACCTGAACTTTGAGGTAAAGCCGGGCGAAGTGTTTGTCATCATGGGTGCCAGCGGCAGCGGCAAAAGCACGCTCTTACGTCACCTGGTGGGCCTGCGGGCGCCGGTGCAGGGCAGCATTTGGCTCCATGGGGTGGATGTGTACCAAGCCACGGACGCCGTGCTCAACACCCTGCGCCACCGCTTTGGTGTGATGTTTCAGGGCGGGGCGCTCTGGAGTTCGCTCACCGTGGGCGAGAACCTCATGCTGCCGCTGCGCCTGTTTGCACCCGACTCCGAGCGAGCCATGGCGCAGGCCGCCCGTTTCAAGCTGGCCCTGGTGGGCCTGAACGATTGTTTTGACGCCCTGCCTGCCACGTTAAGCGGCGGCATGCGCAAGCGCGTGGCCATGGCCCGCTCCCTCATGCTCAACCCCGACCTGCTTTACCTGGACGAGCCCTCGGCCGGCCTGGACCCGATCAACGCCCGCCGGCTCGACGACCTCATCCTGGCGCTGCGCGACAGCCTGGGCACCACCGTGGTGATGGTCACGCACGCGGTGGACAGCATCTTCGCGGTGGCTGACCGTGCCCTTTTTCTGGATGAACAACTCAAAACCATGACTGCTCTTGACGCCCCCCTGACCCTGTTGCACCACGGCCCGGCCCGGGTGCGTGAGTTTCTTCAACGCGAGGCTGCCCCATGACGCGCCAAACCGTGGCCCTGCGGGTGGGCGTGTTTGTGGTGGCTGGCCTGGCGCTGCTGGTGGTGGCCATTGCGCTGGTGCTGGGTGGCCAGGTGTTCACCCCGAGTGACCGGGTAATGATGCGTTTTAGCGGCTCGGTCTACGGCCTGCAGGTGGGCGCGCCGGTGGTGTTCAGGGGGGTCAACATTGGCCGCGTGGTCAGCATGGGCCTGGCCAGAAGCAGCGAGGGTGACGTGGTGATCCCGGTGACCGCTGCGCTGGATCAGGAGGCAGTCCACACGCTGGGAACGCTGCCCACCCTCATGGCCCAGGGTTTGAGCGCCAGGCTGGCGACCCAAAGCCTGCTGACCGGCCTGCTGTATGTGGACCTGGATTTGCGCCCCGGGTTGGCCGCCAGCGTCCCAGCTGTCAATGGCCTGCCCGACATTCCCACGCTACCCACCACCATCCAGGCCCTGCAGGCGCAGCTGGAGGATATTGACCTGAAAGCCGCGCTGCAAAACCTGGCTGCCATTGCCACCGCCACGCGCCAGCTCATGACCGACCCCCAACTCAAGAGCACCGTGGCCAACGTGGCCCAGCTCACCGCCGAGCTGCGCACGCTCACGCAGCAGGTGCAGCGCCAGGTCACGCCTTTGGCGGGGGCTACCCAAAAGACCTTGAGCGACACCCAGCTCGCCGCCCAAGCCCTGGGCCAGGCGGCCGACCGCTTTGCTCAAACTGCCCAGCGCATTGACGCGGCTGTTGCCACCGACTCCCCCACGCTGCAAGCCTTTCAGCACGCCGCCGCCGAGCTCGCCACCACCGCGATGAGCCTGCGCAACACCGTGGGCGACGACGCCGAGCTGGTGCACAACCTGGACCGCGCCGCGCAGGATGTGGCACGCGCTGCACGCGACCTGAGCCAACTCAGCCGCCTGCTGGAGCGCCAGCCAGACGCACTGTTGCGCGGCCGGGCTGTGGCGCCCTGAATGCACGCTGAGCCCGCCCTGAACCCAAGCTGATCGCGCCAAATAAAGACATCCGTCATGAGGAAATTCACATGCTGAAAACTCTTGCGCCCAAGCGCTTCAACCCCCAAGTGAGCGCCCGGCCACTGGCCTCAGTCATTGCCGCTGCACCGGCCCTTGTATTGGCCCTTGCACTGCTCGTATTGACCGGCTGCGCCAGCCGCGCGCCCAACCCCACCGTCTACGTGCTTAAAAGCGAGCCCCCGGTCACCGTCGCACCCCAACCCGCCCAAGCAGCACCCCCTTGGCAACTGATGCTGCCAGTGCGCGTGCCCGACTACCTCGACCGCGATGAGCTGCTGCTGCCCCAGGGCGCCAACGCCGTGCAACCCGCGTTAAACCACCTCTGGGCCGAGGCCCTCTCACGCAGCGTGCCCCGCGTGCTGACCCAAGATTTGCGCACCCTGCGCGGTGCGGGCAGCCTGTGGACCACCCCCCTGGGCGGCGTGGCCGTGCAAGGCCAGTTGCGCGTGGAGCTGCTGGCACTCGATGTAGACGTTGGCGGGCGCAGCGTAACCCTGCAAGCCCGCTGGAGCACCCACCCGCTGAGCTCTGCCGCACCACCTGCCGCGCCATCTGCCGCCAAATCCTCCACCACCCCAGCCCCGCAACCCGCCGCCCACACCACCCGCCTGACCGTGCCCAGCACCAGCCAGGATGCAGCCGCCCTGGTCAACGCGCACCGCCTGGCCTTGTGGCAACTGGCCCAAGCCATTGCCCGCACACTGCCTCCGTGAGCGCAGCCCCTTCTTTTGCGGGCCTGCGTAAGATATTTGAGCCACCGCCGACTGATGCACACTTCACAGCACCCCCGAGACCCCACCCATGACCACCCGCCGAACTGCTATTCAATTGATATGTGCTACCGCAATCACTACGCCGGCTAGAGCCCTGTTTGCTCAAAATAGGGCTGTTTTTGACCATAGCTACCCGCTGTGGGATGCCTTGCTCAAAAAACACGTCAAGTGGCTGCCAGACAACGTGCAATCCCGCGTGGACTACAAAGGCCTGCTGGCTGACCGCGCCACGCTGCAAGGCGTGCTTGACGCCTGGTCGGCGGTGAGTGCCGCGCAGTTCAACACCTTCAGCCGCGAGCAGCGCATGGCGTTTTTGATCAACGCCTACAACGGCTTCACGCTGGCACTCATCCTTACCAAATACCCTGGCCTCAAATCCATCAAAGACATCGGCTCGGTGTTTCAGTCGCCCTGGAAAAACAAGTTTTTCACGCTTTTGGGCGAAACCCAGCACCTGGACTGGATCGAACACGAGCAGCTGCGCCCCAAGTTCAATGACCCGCGCGTGCACTCCGCGGTCAACTGCGCCAGCATCGGCTGCCCTGCCTTGCGTCCCGAGGCGTTCACGCCCACCCAGTTGGAGGCGCAGCTGGACGACGGCATGCAGCGCTTCATGGGGGACCGCACCCGCAACCGCTTCAATGCGGCCACCAACCAGGTCGAGGCCAGCAGTATCTTCAAGTGGTTTCGTGAAGACTTTGAGAAAGGCCACCGGGGATTGAGCAAGCTTGATGACGTGTGGGCGTTTTACGCCGACCAGTTGGCGCCAGACGGCCCCAGCCGCGCCAAACTGCGCGCCAAAGGCTTGAGTGTTCGCTTTCTGGACTACGACTGGTCACTCAACGGGCTTGACGCTGGCGCATGAAAACCCTGGTTCTATTTAATTACGACTGGGACGAGTCGGGCTTTGCCCGCAATGCCCAGCGCTACCCACATGACACCGCCGGGTTCGATTTGTTCAGCTTTCCCAGCAACGTGCAGCTGGCCTGGTTTGACATGGCCCGCTTTGTGGAGCGCCTCGCCGCCCAAGCCAAACGACGCGGCTGGCAGGCGGTGGTCTCCAACCACGAGCAGTTTGGCGCGCTGGCTGCGGCCCTCCTGGCCGAGC
>JAUXQA010000396.1 GCA_030683195.1 Rhodoferax sp.
AGCCCATTTTGGCTCTTAACTGGCATCGGTTTGGTAAACGTAGGGCTTTTGCTCCACTTCGGCTTGCCGGTACTCGCTCCAGGCGCTGCGGTCAACCGCTTTGTCCCACAGCAGATCGCGGCCCTGGCGTTGCTTGGACTCCAGTGCGGGGTCTTTGGCTTTGAGCTGGTCGATGAACTGGGTCACCTCGGATTGGTATTTGGGACGGTAAAAAATATTCATGTGCTTGGCCTTTTGACGTATTTTACGGGTTGGGTTTGAGGTGGCTGGGCGGGCGGCTGCAGGGGCTCAATCCCGCTTGGGATGAATGCGGTCCACCCAGCTGCGGGCGTCATTGATCACGGGGCGCCAAACCAGCATCAGCAGCAGAACCGACAAGGGCACGGTGGTGATGAATCCCACCGCCTTGAACCCCACCGCACCAAGCAGGCCACCCACAAAAAAGCTGGTGATCAATTTGATGTGTAGTCGCAACTTTTTGCGGTTGGCCATCACCGGCGCGTCCTTGTTCAAGCCGTTGATGTAGAGCAGCTTGCCCAACTCAATACCGAGGTCCGTGATCAACCCGGTGACGTGGGTGGTGCGTATCTCGGAGTGCGATATTTTGGTGATGACCGCGTTTTGCAGCCCCATGATGAAACACAGCACCAGCACGGTGAGCGGCACGAACAAACCCGCAAAAAAATTGATGCCGGTGCCAAACAGGCCAAACACCAGCAGCAACAAAGCTTCCAGCAAAAGCGGGCGGGCATAGGCACTTTGCAGTTGTCGCCTCAAGGCCCAGTTCACCATCCAGGCCGTTGTCATCGCGCCGCCCACAAAGGCAGATAGCGCCAGCAGCCCGGCCAGAGCGATGGTGATGTTGCCCAGAACCAGGTTGTCTGCAATCGACGAAACAATGCCGGTCATGTGCGACGTGTATTGCCCCACGGCCAAAAAACCACCCGCGTTGGTGGCGCCCGCCACAAAAGCCAGGGTCACTCCCAGCCGCAGGTTGGTGCCCTCCGTTCGCTGAACCGAGGTCCAGTCGCGCAGCTGGGGGATCATGGCCGGGTGGGCCTTAGCGCACCCGCATGCCGGGCTGTGTGCCAGGGAAGGGCTCCAGCACGTAAATGCCGGGGTTGGCTTTTTCATCGCCATGGCTGGCCGCGAGCACCATGCCCTCGCTGACGCCAAACTTCATTTTTCGCGGTGCCAGATTGGCCACCATCACGGTGAGTTTGCCCACCAGGTCAGCGGGTTGGTAGCTTGACGCTATGCCGCTGAAGACGTTGCGGGTCCGGCCCTCGCCCACATCGAGGGTGAGGCGCAAGAGCTTGGTGGAGCCCTCAACCGCTTCGCAGTTGATGATTTTGGCGATGCGCAGGTCGATCTTGCTGAAGTCATCAATGCCAATGGTGGGCGCGATGTCTTCTCCACCAGGTGCTACGGATTCAATAGCTTCGGGCGCTTGTTCCGTGCCGGCTGGAGGCTCAAACAGTGCTTCAAGCTGCTTGATGTCCACGCGCTGCATCAAATGCTGGTAGGGGGCGATGGCGACAACGTTGGTGTTTGCGTTCCAGTCGTTCATGGGCTGGCCCACGAATTTGGCAACAGCTTCTGCAAGTGCCGGCAACACGGGGGCCAGGTAGCGGGTGATCACGGCAAAGGTGTTGATCAACACCGAACACACCTGGTGCAGGGCCTCGTTGTTGGCCATGTCTTTGGCGAGGTCCCAGGGTTTGTTCTGGTCCACATAGGCGTTGACTTTGTCAGCCAGCAGCATGATCTCGCGGGTGGCCTTGCCTGTTTCACGGGCGTCATACA
>JAUXQA010000399.1 GCA_030683195.1 Rhodoferax sp.
GCCTGGTTTTGTTTGCGCGTGTCGGCATCGGGGTGGTGGTGGGCCGCGTCGTAGGCGCTGGCGCCTACGCTGGCGAGAGCCCGGCAGCCTTCGGTATAGGCGCGCATGGTCATGAGCATGCGCTTGACGTCCGGGTGGCGAATGATGGGTCCGCTGCCGGGCAATGATCCATCCACCGGGCGGCTTTGAACACGGTCTTTGGCGAAACTGGCCGCTTTTTGGTAAGCGCGCTCGGCAATGGCAATGCCTTGTACGCCCACGCCAAAACGGGCTGCGTTCATCATGATGAACATGTATTCAAGGCCTCGGTTTTCCTCACCGACCAAGTAACCCACCGCGCCACCATGGTCGCCAAACTGCAACACGGCCGTCGGGCTGGCCTTGATCCCCATCTTGTGCTCGATGCTGACGCAATGCACGTCATTGCGCGCACCCAACGTTCCGTCTGTGTTCACCATGAACTTGGGCACCACAAACAGACTGATGCCTTTGACGCCTTCGGGAGCGCCCGTAACCCGGGCCAGCACCAGATGGACGATGTTCTCGGCCATGTTGTGCTCACCCCAGGTGATATAAATCTTGGTGCCAAACACCTTGTAGCTGCCGTCGCCTTGCGGTTCGGCCCTGCTGCGCACGGCAGCCAGGTCGCTGCCCGCCTGGGGCTCGGTCAGGTTCATGGTGCCGGTCCACTTGCCGCTCACCAGATTGCCCAGGTAGGTGGCTTTGAGTTCGTCAGATCCAGCAGTCAGCAGCGCTTCAATGGCGCCATCGGTGAGCAGAGGGCACAGGGCAAAACTCATGTTGGCAGAGTTTTGCATCTCGCCGCACGCAGCGCCAATCAATTTGGGCAAGCCCTGGCCACCAAAATCCACGGGGTGTTGCAAGCCTTGCCAACCACCCGCTGCAAACTGTGTGAATGCCTCTTTGAAGCCCGGTGTGGCGGTGACCACGCCATCTTTCCAGCTGGAGGGGTTCTTGTCGCCTTCCCAGTTCAATGGGCTTAATACGCCCTGCGTGAATTTGGCCGCCTCTTCCAAAACAGCCTCTGCAGTCTCGAAACCGGCGTCTTCAAAGCCAGGTATGGCAGCGATTTGGTCAATATCAGCCAGGTGCTTGATATTGAAAAGCATGTCTTTGAGGGGGGCAACGTAGCTCATATCGAGACTCCAGATAAGTTCAGTGAGGTGCGCCCGGGATTGGCGCGAAAAAAAAGGGCACCGCAAGCGATGCCCTTTTTTGATTTGCTGTTAAAGCGCGGCAACCAGTTCAGGCACTGCCACAAAGAGGTCGGCTTCCAGACCGTAGTCGGCCACCGAGAAGATCGGGGCCTCGGCGTCTTTGTTGATCGCCACGATGACTTTGGAGTCTTTCATGCCGGCCAAATGCTGAATGGCACCCGAGATGCCAGCGGCAATGTACAACTGCGGCGCCACAATCTTGCCGGTCTGACCTACTTGCCAGTCGTTGGGAGCGTAGCCCGCATCTACTGCCGCGCGTGATGCACCCATGGCCGCACCAAGCTTGTCGGCCAGCGGAGTCATGACTTCCATGAACTTCTCGCTCGAGCCCAACGCACGGCCACCGGAGACGATGACTTTGGCGGCGGTGAGTTCTGGGCGGTCATTCTTGGCGATTTCGCTGCCCAGATACGCGACTTTGTCATTGGCTGCCACGGCAACCAACGTTTCAACAGTTGCTGCACCGCCAGTGGCTGCCGCAGGGTCAAACCCCGTGGTGCGCACAGTGATCACTTTGGTGCCATCCAGACTTTGAACCGTGGCAATGGCATTGCCGGCATAGATTGGGCGCTCAAAAGTGTCCGGGCTGATGACCTTGGTGACATCAGAGATCTGGCCAACATCGAGTTTGGCAGCCACGCGGGGCGCGACGTTTTTGCCAGAGGCAGTGGCGGGGAACAGGATATGACTGTAAGCGGAGGCAATGCCCACCACCTGAGCGGTCACATTCTCGGCCAAGCCATGCGCCAGCGCATCGCTGTCGGCATGGATGACTTTGCTCACACCGGCAATTTGCGCGGCAGCCGCAGCGGCAGCTCCGGCATTGGCGCCAGCGACCAGCACATGCACATCACCACCGCAAGCCAAAGCGGCAGTCACGGTGTTGAGTGTGGCGCCCTTGATGGAGTCGTTGTTGTGTTCGGCAATAACCAATGATGTCATGACAGCACCTTCGCTTCGTTCTTGAGTTTTGCCACCAAGGTGGCGACGTCTGGCACCTTGATCCCGGCGCTGCGCTTGGGCGGCTCATTCACGCTCAGGGTCTTGATGCGCGGTGTCACGTCAACACCCAGGTCTTCAGGCTTGAACACATCAAGCTGCTTTTTCTTGGCCTTCATGATATTGGGCAGGGTGACATAACGTGGCTCATTGAGACGCAGGTCAGTGGTCATCACGGCAGGCAAGGTGACGCTCAGTGTTTCCAGGCCA
>JAUXQA010000403.1 GCA_030683195.1 Rhodoferax sp.
TTTCGCCTGAGGGTGATGTGCAAAACCGGGTTATTTTTACCGAGGTTGATTATTCCCAGGCGCATTTGATTGAAGCTGCTAATTACCTGAACGCCAACTATGTGGGGTTGGCCATCGAGCAGGTGCGTGAGCGTTTGAAGCACGAGGTGGACTCGTTACGCGTTGAAATAGCCAGTTTGATGAATGCCGCTGTGGCTGCCAATTCAGAAGTGTTGTCTGAAACCAAGGATGAAGTCGTGATTTCAGGTGAGCGAAACCTGCTCTCTGTTAGTGACTTTTCCAATGACATGGGGCATCTTCGACGTGCCTTTGACCTCTTTGAGCAAAAAGCGCAACTGATGCGCCTGCTGGACGTAACTGGACAAGCAGAGGGGGTTCGTATTTTTATCGGCGGGGAAAGTCAGGTGGTGCCGTTTGAAGACTTGTCGATAGTCTGTGCGCCGTATGAGGTTGATGGACAGGTGGTTGGCACCTTGGGCGTGGTTGGTCCCACCCGCATGCCATATGACCGCATGATCCAGATTGTGGATATCACTTCCAAATTGGTCAGTAACGCGCTGAGCCACCACAAGTAGCCGCCTTACAATCTGGCGCTGGTCAGGGCCGTTAGCTCAGTTGGTTAGAGCTGAGGACTCATAATCCTTTGGTCCACAGTTCAAGTCTGTGACGGCCCACCATTAAATTTAGGCTATAATTCAAAGCTTCGCGGCTGTAGCTCAGTTGGATAGAGTACTTGGCTACGAACCAAGGGGTCGTGGGTTCAATTCCTGCCAGCCGCACCAAAAAAGTAAAGCCTGCAACTTCAAAAGAGTTGCAGGCTTTTTCTTTGTCTAATCCTTGCGGGGATGTTTCATAGGAAAAGTATTTTTTGTGCGAGTCACGTGACCTTTGGTCACGATCACTTGCTGCTTTCGCAATGGCCGGTATAGCTCGATCTAAATGAGATTCAAGTCGGCAGAAAACCTTCCACTGACAGGTAGCGCTCGCCTGTGTCGTAGTTAAAGCCAAGCACGGTGACGCCTGCGGGCAGGTCGGGCAGTTTTTGGGCGATTGCGGCGAGTGTCGCCCCGCTGGAAATGCCCACCAACATGCCTTCTTCGCAC
>JAUXQA010000406.1 GCA_030683195.1 Rhodoferax sp.
CCCTGGTCGTGTTCGCGCAACCAACGGTGCACGATGTTGGCGTTGATGGCATGTTTGAGTGCGACGGCGGCAATGGATGCTCCAGGTTCAGCGCATTGCCCAACAACTTGGAGTTTGAACGCGGGACTGTAAAACCGCCGCGTGGGGATTTTGGTGCGAGCTTCGCTCGCCATGGTGTGCATGATGTTCATCGCACACACTATCTCTGGATGTCAGCGAGCCATCAAGATGTGTTGGCCGGACGCATACGTTTCTGATGCCTTTGAATGCCGAGCTAACCGCTCGCCGTCAACATGCAGAAAGCATGATGAAACGTCTTACCAGTCTGGTTTGACAAAGGGAGTCATCCCTTACGTGTGAAAACACGACTCAAAGAAAAGCCACCTTCGCTCTGCGAGGTGGCTTTTCTGCTTTGTGCGATCTGCGCATGATTTTTCAGGTATTCGCTAGCCCCGTTTGGATAATCCCTTTACTTAGGAAATTAAGGGCGTGATGTGCTCATGGAACCATGTCACTGAAATTGGTCCAGGGCGACGTGCGCGCCACCAGAGCTGCTCCAGACCTTCCAACAGGTCCCTATAGGTCGGCAAATTCGCCTCTTTCATGACTTCATCTGCGCCTTCTATCGCCTACATGGTGGATTCAGCAATTGGCGGCGTCTCAAATTCCTCAAAAATGGTCGTTTCCATAGAATTCCTTTGTGATTTGTCGGGCATCCTTGGCCCACTTTTTCCAAGCCGCAACACTGCATGCGGTGCTACGCCATTCCTGGCCAGGCCGACGCCATTCAATTGCCGCTGGGACAAAGCGATTTGCAGGCACTAGGCGAACGACTTCGCGCTTCTTGCCATCCCGCTCTAAAACTGCCCCCGGCATAGCGACTGAACTGGATGACGCGATAGAGGCTGTCATGGTGGTTTACCTTTATTTGATGCTTAGACCAAGAACAATACCGAGAGCTTCTCGCCGTTCGGTCGGCATAGCCGCAATGACTCTGGCAATGTCTAAAGTACGTTCGCTTATCCTGTCTTTCGTTAGCCCATCTTTCCCAGTTGCCAGCCATCTTGCATTTACGCCAAGCAAATCGGAAAGTTCAAACAAAGACTCAGGACTGATACCGTCGCCTCGATTCTCTATATTCCCCACCTGCTGGGGGCTCACACCGATGAAGGTTGAGAGCTGCGCCAATGTGAGGCCTTTGTTGGTGCGAGCAACTTTGATACGCTCCCCAAAAGTTGACGTGCTGGTCGTATCGTTGGACATGATTTCCTCTCAAACTTTGGGGATGTAAGACACACAACCAAAGTCAGGCATGGTCAGTAGATCGGCACGATAGCCGCCGCCATCGATTGTCATGGCCTTCACATCCTGGTAGTCGGGCTTGAGCACTTCGGTTCCAAATTCGTATTTCTCGGGGTCCGGCGAACTCTCGGTGGCGTCTTGGAACTTGGGCACATTGGAGCATTTGCCCAGGCCGATCTTCCAGCCCGCCTCGCTCACACCACACTTCGCCCAGAACGTGCAGTCAGCACAAATTCCTAATGTCATGGTCTTGATTTCCGATCAGTTATAGGTTGAGCGGAATAACTGAAAAATTTAACTCGCTCTGTAACAGTATGAGCCCTCAGTTCGACGAAAATTCTTTGCTGTTACTTGGCCAATCCACCAACGGCAGCCTTGCTGCCAGACCAAAAATAAAAGGGAAAAACGCATGAAAAAACTATTAACTTTTCTAGTGGCCATCGTTGCCATTCCAGTTTATGCCGCCAACGCAGCGCCTCTTGGCATGGAGATTGGAGTCGCAACACTGGCGCAAGTCAAGCAGCAGATTGGTAACAAAACCAAGTTAGTGGATGCGGGAGTGAATAAATTCACTGGAGGCCGTATGCTGGTCAGCAACGGCTTGGGCTTAGATGTCGAAGGGTTGTCCACTATTACCCTAATTTTTGATACTAAAGAAAAGCTGGCTGGCGTGCTGATGCAGTTGCCGAAGGGGAGTGGTTTAGGAGATATGAAGAATGGTTCTTTTCAGAAAACCCTGACAACTCTCTCTGGCAAATATAAGCTGGTTGAAAAGCGAGTGCCATTTGTGGGGGATGCCTATGCCAAGCTAAGGAAACTCTGCAAAACTCCCCCAGCTGTGTGCTTGATGTAAGCCCCAGCTGAGAAAATACAGGCCATGAAACAAGCCACCTTGAACCTCGATCTCAGCGCCAAGAAAACCCGCAAGCAAGTGTTCCTTGACCAGATGGATCAAGTGGTGCCTTGGGCTGCGTTGGTCGAACTCATTGCCCCCTACTACCCCGAAGGCAAGACTGGCAGACCCCCTTTTTCGTTGTTGACCATGTTGCGTATCCACTTCATGCAGCAATGGTTCACTTTGTCTGACCCCGCGATGGAAGAGGCGTTTTTTGACACCCCGTTGTACCGGGAGTTTGCCCAGGTGGAAGAGTTTGCACGTCTACCCGATGAGTCCACCATTCTTCGATTTAGACACCGGCTGGAGAAACACAAGCTGGCAGAGCAAATCTTGCAGACCGTCAATCAGCTCTTGACAGAGCGCGGCCTGCTCCTGAAGGCTGGCACCGCCGTTGATGCCACCCTGATCGCAGCACCCACCTCCACCAAGAACAAAGATAACAAGCGCGACCCTGAGATGCACTCCAGCAAGAAGGGAAATCAATGGTATTTCGGCATGAAGGCCCACATTGGTGTGGATGCCGAGTCAGGCTTGGTGCATACCGTGCGCGGCACCTCGGGGAACATCAGTGACATCGCAGAGGCCAACAGTTTGCTGCACGGCCAGGAGGGTATCGCCTATGGCGATGCGGGTTACCAAGGCGTTGAGAAACGCCCGGACGCGACAAAAGAGGTGACTTGGCACGTCGCCATGCGGCCGGGCAAACGCCGTGCGTTGAACAAAGAAAACGAAGCCGATGTCCTGATCGACAAAGCGGAAAAGCTCAAAGCGGGAATTCGGGCCAAGGTGGAGCATCCATTTCGAGTGATCAAGCGCCAGTTTGGCTATGTGAAGGTGCGCTACCGCGGCCTCAAGAAAAACACGGCGCAGCTCGTCACGCTGTTTGCGCTGACCAACCTGTGGATGGTGCGCGGTGAATTGATGGGGGCAAAGGCATGAGTGCGCCCGAAAACAGGGCAAGTGCCCTGGCGGGCACTCAAAACGCCCAAACGGGCTAAAAAACGAGCGGATTTTGGAAGTTTGCTCGTGAAATCCCACAATCTGAAAACCAACCACTCACTACGCCAATTGGTGGTGAGTTATTCAGACCTTCCCTAAAGCAGGACGATTCAATCATTGAGCTCGACGCACCGCATTTGAGTTTTGTAATGGAGCTGCGTTATATGACCAATGATTTGCAAAAAACTTATATGCAACAGTCTGCATCCGAAAAATCTACTAATGAACGTAATCAAGCGAGCAAGTTGTAAATGAAAAGTGCAGAAAGAAATTCAAAAATGAAATGGCGTTATCTCATTGCATTCATAGCTGCTATAAGTATGGCCAAGCCTGTTTTTGCAGGGTTCGATGAGGGCATCGCTGCCTATAAGAAAAATGATTATGCAGTTGCTCTCTTGGAGTTGAAGCCGTTGGCAACCGCTGGGAATCCGACCGCGCAAAGTTTCCTAGGGTTTATGTTCGCTAACGGCCATGGTGTTCAACAAGACTTCAAGGAAGCTGTGAAGTGGTTCCGACTGTCGGCAGCACAGGGGGACGCTGATGCACAGCTCAAGCTAGGGGTCAGCTACCACAGCGGTGAAGGTGTTCCACAAGACTACAAGGAAGCTGTGAAGTGGTTCCGACTGGCGGCGGCGCAGGGAGGCGCAATTGCACAGTTCGTGCTAGGTGTGAGGCTAAATTAGCCCATCCCCTCGAAAAGGTAAAACGAGCGTCAAGGCCCACAGAAAACCGGTTCACCGTCAGTCTGGATACTCTGCAACACCGCCTTGTGTAGCCTTGATCCAGAATGCAGAGTCAGCATACCGCGCTGCCAGTGCGTCCAAGTCAACGGTTGGCTCTTCATCGCTGAACTCGAACGAGCCAAACATGTTCACATGCTGCCACGCCACAGGTGACATGCCTTGAATCAATGCGACCGCATCACGATCACCCGTTTTCAGCTTCTGTTCATAGACCTTGGACAGCAACGCCGTGTTGTAATAAATGACAGCATTGGCAATCAGGCGCGCACAGTCATTCCAGATTTGTTGCTCGGTTTCAGTCTGAACCTTGAACTTGCCGCCGTTGATAAAAGCTACGGCCCGTCGAAATCGATGGTAGGCCTCGCCTCGGTTGAGGGCCTTTTGTACGCTTTGGCGTAATTCCACGTCATCAATGAAGTCCAGGATGTACACGGTACGACAAATATTGTCCAGTTCCCAAAGAGCCTTCTTGGTCTGATTTTGCCGGGCGTAGCTGCTGAGCTTGCGCACAATAGTGGCCTGGGATGTGTCTTTTTGAGCGAGTGACGCCATGATGCGCTGCACGTTGGGCCATTCACTGATGATTAATTCCTCATTGACTTTGTTGGCCGGTCTGATCAGCATGTCAGCCGGATAGCGGCTTGGATATTCAAAGCCAACCAGGGATGCCGTTTTCTTTTGCAGCCGCTTGTACCTTGGCGCAAACCCATAACCGAAGGCGTGCAGGATCCAGAAATTGACCTGATTCGTGCCGTGCGTGTCCGTCGAATGTCGCGTTGGTTTGATGTCGGAACTGTTGTTGTAAAGCAAATCGAATACGAAATGGCTCTCATGTTCATGCGTGCCAATGATGCGAACGTTGATGGGCACATGGTTTGCCACCAAGGTACAGGCACTTACGCCCTTGTTCAGGCCGAAGTATTTTGGTGAGTACCTGGCGTTGTAGGTGTTAATTTGCGTCTCAAAACGTTGTCCATCGCTGCTGGAATGCAAAGTATCTCGGATATTAAACAGATGAAAAGCTGGCAAGGCCGCCGTCGCATTGCTGATGGCATCATTGGCGGCGCGTAGCGTTTCCGGCCGAACGTAACTGCGTGCCGTCGTCGCCAGCGACGAATGGGTCAGGCCAGACACCTCTGCCATCTTGCCCAGACCCATGTTGGTGCCAAATGCGACCACACAAGCGAGCACTTCACGCGCATCGGGTGCGTGTTTGATACCGCGATCAAGCACATGCGTGAAAGAATTCAAGAAGCTCGTTTTTTTGTTAACAAAACGCAAGAGATCGGCAATGCCGATGCCCGCCAATTGGCTGTAAAACGGACTGTTGACTGCCTTTTCCGGATCCGTCGGGTAGATCAATGACCAGCGCTTCTTCTCTCCTTGGCCGCCAACCTTGATGTGTTCATTAACGCAATCGGCTACGCGCTGATTGACGGCAACAAACCGCGATTCAAGAGCAGCTCGCATGCTTGCCAGCGTTTCTTCGATGGGTGTTTGTAACAGGGGAATACCAATTTCATCGAGGACCGCCTCTTTTTGACTCCAACGTGCATCGCTGATCAGGTCATCTTCAAACTGCCGGTATTCATTGCTGTGGTTGACGTACATGTCACCAGACTCCAAGGCGTTGCGCAGCAGCCGGTAGACCAAAAACTCATAACGGTCAGCGTCAAGAACTTTCTTTTCTGCGCTGGCCCCCTCGGTTGTGGCATAAAGGTGTCGCTTGAGGCCCAGGGGGATCAGGGCCGTTGGGAACGCCGTCGTATCTGTCTGTCGCAACGGCTTGCCTTGACGCAGCAGGTTTTGCAAAACAGCGATGGCAGCGACCAGAGGGGCCTCTTGCACACGACCCGCAAAGTCGAGCTCGCAAAACAAATGACGCAAGTTGCGCTTGATGGTCTTGGACAGCTTGGCAAAATGGCCCCATTCATAGCCCACCTTGTCAAATGCAATGTTGCGCAGGTAGTTGGCCACGTTCGGGATGACTTGCGGTGCCAGCAACCCAAAGGCGCGCTCCTGCACGGTGGAAAACGGGCAGTCCCCGGCAATGGTGTCGTTGATGAACAGTTCCAACACCTCGCCTGCTGCCTGCAAATTCGCACTGGCTTCTTCCACCGCTTGGTGCATGGCCTCTTTGGCCGCGAGCTTGGTTTGATTGTCGAATTGATCCACCAGATGGATAAAGGCTTCAATCAAGTTGTCATTGATCTGGCGGAACCGGTGGAAGGAAAAACACAGCAGGTACAGGCGTGCAGTGGATGCATTCATGCGACGTAGCTTGTAGAGCGAGTAAAACTGAACCAATGCGGCGTAGACTTTGACACTCTCATTGGAGAGTTCTGCGTCGATTAGAAATTTCTGTGCGAATTCATACAGCTGTGCCAACTGCTGGCGACGCGCCACCTCCTGGCGCAGTTGCGTATTGCTGAAATCACTGGCCTCCTGCTTGAGGACATTGATCAAATGGGCCTGGTCGTCATGACGCAGCATGTCATCGAGTGCCTGGCGTAATGGAGGTGACAGTGATTCGTCCAACATACCGGTAACACGCTGGTGCTCATCGGTGAGCGCACGACTGACAAGATCCTGCAGGAAGGTGTAGCCCGGCGCGACAACATGCTGGTTGGCAAGGTGCTCCAGAACTTCCCGAAAGATGAAGATCGGTTGCGTTGACAACATGGCCAGGCGCTGCGCGAGGCGCCTCAAGTCGTCTTTGAGGTAAACGTCACACAGGCGGAACTCAAAAAGTTGGAGAATGATTTTTTGTTGGGCCAGCCGTGTGGGTTTGGACAAATTTCCAATTTCGTCAATGCCACGTCCTGGAAAATGGCGCGCCAGGATATGGAGGATGTCGTCCCGCACGCCACCCACATCGCAGGCGTAGAACTGCGACTTGGCCTTGAAGTAGCCCAATTGCAATGTCAAATGAAGCGCAGCCGTGATGGTGCGAACGGCGCTGACGGCTTCGTTCTCTATCGGACTCAATGCAAAATGGGGTCTCCTCGTTTTCAGTGCAAAAAGTGACTGTACGCAAAGCTCGCACTGGAGCGGGGGAGGTCTGGGTAGACCGTTGATATCATAGACTATCCTTTACGCTATGTAAACGGGTATGGTGGCCTCCCAC
>JAUXQA010000411.1 GCA_030683195.1 Rhodoferax sp.
GTCCCAGGTGCGAGGTCACCATGACGGCAGCGCCAGCGTCCAGCGCCATCTGGATACAGGGGATGGAGGCACGGATGCGGGTGTCTTCGGTGATGACGCCCTGCTCGTCTTGCGGCACGTTCAGATCGGCGCGGATAAAGACCCGTTTGCCGCTGACTTGGCCTTGGGCACACAAATCAGAAAAGCGGATGACGTTCATGGAGACTCCCGAAAGTGAAAAACAGCTTGCGGGATTGTAGGAGCGCACCCTGGCGCCAAAGGGCGCAATTACCAGCCCAAGCCCACGTGAAGGGGCAAATACACGGCCATGCCCACCAAAATGGTGCCCAGTACGGCTTGGCCAGCCCCTTTGCGCCAGAAAAACCAGCCAGCGCCGGCCACGACGGCAAACAGCCGGGCATCCTGCCAGGTGCTGATGAAGTGCCCTTGGGTCATCACCATCTCCGGCACGATCACGGCGGCCAGCGCCGCGATAGGGGCGTATTGCAACCCCCGCTGCGCCCAGTGCGGCAAGTGCCAGGGCTTGCTGGAAATAAAGAACAGGGAGCGGGTGATCACAGTCACAACCGTCAGGCCAATGATCACGGCCAGCGTCCAGCCATCGGTACCGTTGTTCATGGGGGAGTGGCCCGGGCCAGCCGGGTTTCCTCTAACATCAGGCACAGGGCCACGGCGGCGGCAATGGCCACCAGAATGTTGAGTTTGAACGGCAAGGCAAACGCCGCCACGGCTGCCGCCCCCGCCACCCCGGCCGAGACCCAGCGCAAGCGGCTGGACGCCAGGGAACACAAAATACCCAGCAGCGCCAGGATGCCCGCAAAACTCAAGCCCCAGTGCGTGGGAATGAAGTTGGCCAGCACCACGCCCACCACACTGCAGCCCACCCAGGCCAGCCAGTTGACACCGCAGTTGCCCGCCAGGTAGGCCTGCTGGGCGCGCTTGAGGTCGGCGTCGCCACCATGATGAGGGTAACGTTTGGTGAACAATACGTAGCTCAGATCGGCCAGCAAATAACCGGTCACCAGCCGCTGCCACAGGGGCAAGTGCATGACATAAGGGCGCATGTGAGCGCTGAACACCACAAAGCGCAGGTTGACGCACACGGCAGAGGCCAAAATCACCCACATCGGCGCGCCTACGGTCAGCAGCGGTATCGCCGCCAACTGCGAGCTGCCGGCGAACACGATCACCCCCATCAGCAAGGCCTCAAACAGGCTCATGCCGGACTTGACCATAGCCACGCCGGTCATCAGACCCCAGGCGGCGATGCCAGGCGCCGCAGCCAAGGCCTCCAGGGCACCTTGGCGAAACTCAGGGTGCCGGTAGTTTTCGCGCAGGAAAAACACTAACTTGCGCGTTTCTCGAAGACCATGCCCGCGCGCAGATCAAAGCCGCGCAGGAAGTCTGCCACCTTGAGGCGCTTAGCCCCAGGGCGCTGCAGCTCAGTGATGGATACTACTGAATTCATAGCTACTACCGCAATAGAATCGCCGGCTAGAGCCATAATTGATCCATATTTAGCCTCAGGGGGCGGCACACCAGCACTCACCCCCGCCGACCAGACCTTGAGGGTCTCGTCCCCCAGGTGGGTACTGGCCCCCGGGAATGGATTGAAGGCCCGAACCCGCCGCACGATCAGGTCGGCGGGCTGCGCCCAGTCGATCTCGGCTTCATGCTTTTCAATCTTGTGGGCGTAGGTCACGCCCGTCTGCGGCTGACGGACCGGCTTAAGTTCACCGCGCGCGGCATCTGCCAAGGCTCGGACGATCAGGTCAGCGCCCAGTGTGGCGAGCTTGTCATGCAAGGTAGCCGTGGTGTCGTCGTGGGCGATGGCCAGCTTTTCAATCAACAGCATGTCACCGGTGTCGAGCCCCGCGTCCATTTGCATGATGGTCACGCCGGTATCAAGGTCACCCGCCTCTATGGCGCGATGAATCGGGGCGGCACCGCGCCATCGGGGCAAGAGTGAGGCATGGATGTTGAAGCAACCCTGGGCCGGAACGTCCAGTGCCCATTGCGGCAGGATCAGGCCATAAGCGGCCACCACCATGGCGTCAGCCTGGGCAGCGTCCAGCAGTGCGCGGGCGGCGGCTGCATCTTCGGGGTATTTACCGTCGAGCCGCAGGCTGCGGGGTTGCGCCAGCGCCAGGGCGTGGTCCAGCGCAAATTGTTTGACGGGCGAGGGGTGCAACTTCATGCCGCGCCCGGCCGGGCGGTCGGGCTGGGTCAGTACCAGCACGATCTCATGGCCGGCGGCATGCAACTGCGCCAGCGCAACGCGGGCAAATTCAGGCGTGCCCGCAAAAATCAGTCTCACCGCTGATCCTCGCGCTGGGCCTTGATCATCTTGGTTTTGATACGGTTGCGCTTGAGCGGCGAGAGATATTCAACAAAGACCTTGCCCATCAGGTGATCCATCTCATGCTGAATGCACACAGCCAGCAGCCCGTCGGCCTGCACGGTGTGGGGCTTGCCCTGGCCGTCCAGCGCGCTGACCGTGATGGCGTCATGGCGCTGGACCCCGTCATACACGCCGGGCACCGACAGGCAGCCTTCTTCGTTGATGTGCATCTCGGGGCTGGTCCAGACGGTTTGGGGGTTGATGAGCACCAGCGCTTCATCGCGCTCCTCGGACACGTCAATCACAATGAGGCGCTCATGCACGTCCACCTGCGTGGCCGCCAGCCCGATGCCCTTGGCCTCGTACATGGTCTCCAGCATGTCGGCAATGAGGGCTTTGATGCGCGCATCGACCTGCTGCACGGGCTTGGCCACCGTGTGAAGCTTGGGGTCGGGAAAACAGAGAATGGGAAGTAGCGCCATGTTTCAATCGGGTTCAGGACAGATTTGGCCGGCGGCGCAGGCGCACCAGCTCGGTTACATCAGGTTTCGGGATGTCGTTATTTTCACTACTTTTTGCCGCCCTGGCACGGCGAGGCCGCAGAATACGTTGCCCAATCAAGGCCTTGAGCGCAAAATCGCGCGTAATTTATCAGGATTTTCGATCCGGCGGACCTCCTTTTGCCAGCCCCCAAGCGTCGCCCCTTGTCCAGCCCAAAAATCAATTGCAGTGCAGCCAAACATGACAAAACACTCTCCCCTGTGCATCCGAGCGACCCAGCCCGTGCGCCTGGCCGCCCTGGCATTGATGGCCGGCGCACTCACGGCTGTCCCCGCCTGGTCCCAGAACTTCCCCATCACCCCCACCCAAAAAGCCACCGCCAGCCAGGTCGCACAGGCAGGCGTTCCCTTGAGCGAACTGGCCGCCAACGCGCCAGACTCGTACACCGTCAAACGGGGTGACACCTTGTGGGCCATCTCGGGTTTGTTTTTGAAAAGCGCCTGGCGCTGGCCCGAGCTGTGGGGCATGAACCTGGATGACATCAAGAATCCGCACCTCATTTACCCCGGGCAAGCCCTGTATCTGGACAAGGCCGATGGACGCGCCACCTTGCGCTTGCGCCAGAACGCAGGGGGCAACGCGCCCATGGAAACCGTGCGCCTCTCGCCCCGCACCCGCTATGAAACGCTGGCCAGCGGTGCCTTGCCCACCTTGAAGAGCCATCTGATTGAACCCTTTCTGGCCGAACCGGTGATCGTGGAAGAAGACGGGCTGAGCCGGGCGCCCCGCATTGTGGCCACTCAGGAGGGCCGCGTGTTGCTCACCCGGGGTGACCGCGCCTATGCGCGTGGCGAGGGCGACCTGGCCCTGCTGGACGAGCCCGGCGCCAGGCAAAAAGCCTACCGGGTGTTTCGCAGCGCCACCCCCCTGAAAGACCCGGTCACAGGCGAGGTGTTGGGCTATGAGGCCCAGTATGTCGGCAAGGCCTTGCTGGTGCGAGGCGAAACCACGCAATCATCCACCGACCGTGAGGGCCGCACGCGCGATGACTTGGTGCCCGCCACGATTGACATCGTCTCGGCCAAGGAAGAGATCCGGGTCGGCGACCGCCTCTTGCCCGAGCCACCCCAGCAATTGTTAAGTTACATCCCGCGCGCACCTGGCGGCGTGGTGGAGGCTCGCATCGTGTCGGTTTACGGCAACGCTGTGGCGAATGCAGGCCAAAACCAGGTCGTGGCCATTAACCAGGGCACACGCGACGGCTTGGAAGTCGGCCATGTGATGGCCCTCCAGAAAGACGGTGCACGCCTGATCGACAAGACCGATCCTGCGCGAACCGAATTGAAGCTGCCCGACGAGCGCAATGGCCTGGTGATGGTGTTCAGAACCTTTGAGCGCATCTCTTACGCCCTGATTCTGGAGATCTCGGACAGCGCCAAAGTTGGCGACCGCCTGGTCAACCCGCGCTGAAGGCTGAACTTGGAGCGCGATGAACTCGGTGCCTGGCTGCGTTTGACGCTCACGCCAGGCGTGGGCAACACCACCGCACGCAAACTGCTGGCTGCTTTTGGCTTGCCGCTGGCGGTGTTCAGCCAACCCTCAACGGCCTTGCGGCAGGTGGTGGGCCCGGTGACGGCAGCGAGCCTGCGCAGTGAACCGCCCGAACTGGCAGAACTGCTTGACACCACCTGGGACTGGCTGAGCGCCTCGGGCGCAGGCAGCGCACGGCGGCAGATTGTGGTGCTGGGCGACGCTGACTACCCGGCTTCGTTGCTGACCATGGATGATCCGCCCTTGATGCTCTACCTGCTCGGCGCGGGTGTTTTTATACCAAATAGCCCGCTAGCCGGCGTTAATAAAGACTTAATAGATACAAAATCAGTAGCAAATTCCTTGACCCACAGCCTGAGTCACAGCATCGCCATCGTTGGCAGTCGCAACCCCACACCGCAAGGTGCAGCCAACGCCCGGCACTTTGCCAAAGCCCTCGGAGACGCCGGACTGACGGTGATCAGTGGCTTGGCCCTGGGCGTGGACGGAGCCGCCCACGAAGGTGCACTTGACAGCGTAGTGCCCGGTTCTGACCGGCTGGCCACCGTGGCCGTGGTGGGGACCGGCTTGGACCGGGTCTACCCCAGAGCCCACCTGAACCTGGCCCACCGGATTGCCGAGCACGGGCTGATCATCAGCGAGTACCCGCTGGGCACCCCGCCACTGACCGCCAACTTCCCCAAGCGCAACCGGCTCATCGCCGGGCTGGCCCGGGCCACGCTGGTGGTGGAGGCTGCGCTGAAGTCCGGCTCGCTCATCACGGCGCGGCTCGCGGTAGAACAAGGGAAGGATGTGTTTGCGATCCCGGGCTCAATTCACTCGACCCAGGCGCGGGGTTGCCACGCCCTCATCAAGCAGGGAGCCAAATTGGTGGAGTCGGCCCAGGATGTGCTGGAAGAAATGACGCTGGAGGCGCAGGCTGACACGACCGATTCAACCGCACAGCCGGCGTCGCCTGGCTTGTTCGGCGTCAACCTGCCCTTGCTGGACGCCTTGGGGTTTGATCCGGTCGGGCTGGATGCCTTGCAGGCACGGGGCACGCTGGATACCGCGAGTTTGCAGGCCGAACTGATGACTCTGGAGCTGGAGGGCCTGGTGGCGCGCCTGCCGGGTGGCCTGTTTCAGCGCACAGCACCTCGTTAAAGCCCGAACTGGCGGGGAAACGCCAGCCAGTCTGAATAGGGGTCCAACTTGGTGCCTCACCGGCTTGCATTCACGCTATATTGCTCACATGTTTGAAGTACTTGTGTTCGTTTACGAGAATTACTGGCGCGGCGATGAGTGCCCGGAATTGGGCGCACTGGAGCGAAAACTCCAGGCCGTCGGTTTCGAGGCAGAAGAGATCCAGGAGGCGCTCACCTGGCTCGACGACCTGAACCTGGCCGCGCGCGGATTGCAGACGCTACCGCCCGAGCGCGACGCCGAATTGCACCCCAGCCTGCCACAGGCTCAACTGTGGGCTGCCTCAAGCACAAGCATGCGGGTGTACTCGGTGGCCGAGCAAAATCATCTGGGTGCCGAGTGCCTGGGGTTTGTCCATTTTCTGGAGACCTCCGGCAAGTTGCCTGCCCAGCTGCGTGAAATGGTGATGGATCGGGCCATGGCTGCCACCGCTAATCCGGTCCTGACGCTGGAAGACCTGAAGACCATTGTGCTGATGGTGTACTGGAGTTTGGGCCAAGAACCTGATGCCTTGGTGCTTGACGAACTGTGTGACGACAACGTGGCGCGAGTCGCACACTGACTCAGGGTTATCCCAGCAAGCGCTCCGGATTGGCGGCCAGCTTGGTGAGCGCATCACGCGTGGCGCGCACCGTGAGCGCCTCTTCCTCCTGAGGCAAGAGCAGGCCGGCTTGGAGGTAGGCTGCCAGCCGACCGGCCTGAATCAAATAACTGCGGCCATTGGTGGCGGCAAACAAATTCAAATGCTTGCGCTCGCTGCGCCAGAGAAACTGCACCTGAGCCACCTGGCCATTGTGATCCAGCGTGAACCAGGAGCCTAGTTCCAGCTCTTGGGCCCACGCCGACATGGCCGGTGTAGGCTTGGAGCCCCCATCGGCCACCACATCAATCTGAGAGGCATCAATGCCCAGCATCATCTCGATGCTTTGGGAGTCGAGTGGCAAGTCACCCATGCCCTCATCGCTCAAGAAGTCTTCCAGGTTGGCCAGTCGCGAGGCCATGGCCTGGATCTGCTCATCGGGGATAGCCTGGGTTTTGGACAAAAATGCATCCGCCAGCGTGTCGCTGATGGTCTTGACATAGCCCTCCTGCTGAGAAGGCGCAACCCCGAGCATGCCCATGCCCGCCCGCAGCTTTTGAAGGAGTTGGGGCAAATCCTGGATGACGCGGGCACGGTCACTGCGGTTGGGCTTGGCGCTGGCAGCCCAGACGAGATCAGTCGCTGCTTTTTTGAGCGTCAGTGTCTCGGCGTGCTGGGCGCCTTTGCGCACGGCCGCCACGGCCAGCACCTCGGCCCAGACCTTGAACAGGAACTCGCGGATTTCATCGCGCACCGGCATGTCTTTGAGCATGTTGCGCATCTCGATCGTGTACTGGATCGTCAAC
The DNA here is from genome assembly GCA_030683195.1 of Rhodoferax sp. Lineage (GTDB taxonomy): Bacteria > Pseudomonadota > Gammaproteobacteria > Burkholderiales > Burkholderiaceae_C > Rhodoferax. Next base: position 6,962 of record JAUXQA010000411.1, read on the forward strand.
GTCTCTTTTTGCTCCACCTGCTGAGCCACTCCCACCACTTTTTGCGTAGCAGCGGTGTCGGTCAAATAATGCTTTAGAAACTTCTGAAATTCCTCATACACCAACTGGTAGACGCGTTTGCCGGTTTCAGGGTACTGCTCGATCACTTGCACCACCCGCTTGATCTCCGTCTCCAGGGCGCTGCCGTTGATCCCGCTGGAATCAAAACCCATCACACAGGAGCCCATGCGGTCAATCAACAAGCGCGCAGGGTGATTCAGGGTGCCGAAAAAATCAGGCTCTGCCAACGCCACCCGCAGCACCGGCATTTGCAAGCGGGCAAACCACACCCGAATGCCGGCCGGGATGCGATCCTCCTGCAAGATGGACTGAAACATCAGCGCCACGATTTCAATGGTGGCTTTTTCGCTGCTGGTTTCTGCTTTGGCTTTGAGTTCCGAGGTTTGCTGGCGCAGTTCACCCGCCACCCGGGCCATACCAGCCGCGCTGTAGTCTTCCACCACATGGCCGCCGCCACCATAGCCCGGTAACGGTTGAGATTGCACCGCCATGGCGGCAGCCAGCGCTGGCGATGGCGGCTGAAAATGGGTGGCTTCAAACTGGGCACCGCCCGAGCCCATCAACAAGCGCTTGAGCTGCCCCAGTACACCTTGGGCACGGGAGCGAGCGCGCGCCAGTGGCGTGCTTGAGGTCATCATGCGGGTCTCTTCCGGAACACCCTCAAAGCCCAAGCCATGCCGACCGGAGGAAGACGCGCCCGACCTGGATTGAGCCAAGGCGTCCCTGCCCGAGGCGTCTGACATGTGTCCCGCCAAACCCGATCCGGCACGCCCCAACCCCGATCCTCCGGTTGCTCCGGTCTGGGATTCCCGAGATGCAACAGTTTTATCACTGGGCGCCTGCGCCGAAGCAGACGCGCGAGGCGGCTCTGGCCGAGGCGCAGCCGCAGGCACGCGCCTCACCCGATCGGCCAGCTCGATGATGGGCAAGACGCCTTGCCTGATTAAAAAAGCATTGCAGTCAACATACGCCTGCAAAATGCGCTGTGAAAGGAATTGCTGCACCAAGTCATTTACCTTGGGCCAGGCATCGCGTGGCATGCCCGACTTGCCCCACTGCTCCAACATCAGGGTGGCCAGCACTTCCGGGCGAAAAATATCAGCAACATCGAGATCTGAGGACGACTCCAGGAGCCTGATGCGCAGCGCCAGGTCATTGAACTCGGAACCCACCTTCTCCATGATCCCGAGCACCAGGCGGGAGGCCAGGATCTTGTTGTCCATGACGTCAGTTTCCACCAACGCCAAGTCGTCATTCAACCGGTCCTGGACCGGCGCAATTCTGGGTTTCGGCTTGAGCGCTGCCAACCAGTCCTTGCGCGTGCCATCCACCCAGCCTGTCTGGCTGCGCTGATAGAAGGTCCATGCGTCGCGACGGCTCTGCATTTCTCGCGATGGCGCCGCTTCATTCATCAGGGCGGTGAGCCGCTCCTGCACCGACTTGCCCAGCTCCAGCATGGCACGGTCCATCTCCGCGACAAAACGCTCCCGCGCCTGTCGGGCTATTTCAACGCGTTGACTCAGAGAAAGAAGGTCGGCCATGGTGAACCGAACTGTCAGACGGTCGCACCCGCGTTGGGATCATTGGGATCTTCATCCTTTTTAGGACCCCCCTTGATCAGGTCTTCGCGTTTGATACCCAACCACATGGCAATGGCAGCCGCCACAAAGACCGAAGAATAAATGCCGAACAGGATGCCAATAGTGAGCGCCAGTGCAAAGTAATGCAGCGTCGCCCCGCCAAACAAAAGCATGGAGACCACCATTAACTGGGTTGAGCCGTGCGTGATGATGGTGCGACTGATCGTGGAGGTGATCGCGCTGTCAATGATTTCCTGCGAATTCATCTTGCGGTAACGCCGGAAATTCTCGCGAATCCGGTCAAAAATCACCACCGATTCGTTCACTGAATAGCCCAGCACAGCCAGCACCGCGGCCAGCACGGCCAGGGAAAACTCCCACTGGAAAAAAGCGAAAAATCCCAGGATGATGACGACATCATGCAAATTGGCAATGATGGCCGCCACAGCAAATTTCCACTCAAAGCGCAACGCCAGATAGATCATGATGCCGGCAATCACAAAAGCCAACGCCTTGATACCGTCTATCGCCAACTCATCACCGACCTGCGGGCCAACAAACTCGATCCGGCGCATGGTGGCGCCTGAATCAGCTGCTTTCAGGGCAGTCATGACGCGGTCACCTTGCTGAGCCGAACTCACGCCTTTTTGCACCGGCAAACGAATCAACACGTCCCGAGCGGTCCCGAAATTTTGCACCTGCACATCACTTAAACCCAGCGAGGCCGTGGTGTTGCGAATCGCGTTCAGATCCGCAGGCTGCGAATAACTGACCTCCATCAGCGTGCCGCCGGTGAATTCAACCGAAAGGTTCAAGCCACGTGCGAACAGGAAAAACACAGCCGCAGCAAAGGTAATGAACGAGACCGCGTTGAGAATGAGCGCATGCCGCATGAACGGAATGTCGCGTTTGATCCTGAAAAATTCCATGACGGGTCTCCCTTAATTTGGCTTGATTTCGGTGCCGGACTCTGGACGCCAAATGGTTCCAATGGACACGCTTTTGAGCTTCTTTTGACGACCGTACCACAAGTTGACCAAGCCCCTTGAGAAAAACACGCTGGAGAACATGCTCGTGAGAATGCCCAGAACGTGCACCACAGCAAAACCGCGCACCGGCCCCGATCCAAAAGCGAGCAAGGCAATACCGGCAATCAGGGTGGTGATGTTCGAGTCCAGAATCGTCGCCCACGCCCGGTCATAGCCCGTATGGATGGCCGCCTGCGGCGATGCTCCCGCCCTCAACTCCTCACGCACGCGTTCATTGATCAGCACGTTGGCATCGATCGCCATACCCAGCACAAGTGCCATGGCGGCCATACCCGGCAGCGTCAGCGTAGCCTGCAACATGGACAACATTGCCACCAGCAGCAGCAAGTTCACGCCCAGCGCCACGCTGGAAAACACGCCAAATAGCATGTAGTAGAAACACATGAACACCGCCACGGCCACAAAGCCCCAGGTCACACTGTTGAAGCCTTTGGCGATGTTCTCGGCACCCAGGCTCGGGCCAATGGTCTTTTCCTCAATGATGTCCATCGGCGCGGCCAGCGAACCAGCCCGCAGCAGCAGGGCGGTGTCGTTAGCTTCCATGGTCGTCATGCGACCGGAGATCTGAACCCGACCGCCACCAATTTCGGAGCGGATCACCGGCGCCGTCACCACCTCGCCTTTGCCCTTCTCAAACAGCACAATGGCCATGCGTTTGCCAATACTTTCGCGGGTGATGTCCCTGAAAATCCGGGAGCCTTTGGCATCGAGGGTCAGGTTGACCACCGCTTCCTGGGTCTGACTGTCAAAACCGGGTTGAGCATCGGTCAGATTTTCACCTGTGAGGATGACCTGTTTTTTGACAATCAGTGGCTGTCCAGCTCGCTCCAAAAAGCGCTCTGAGCCAAATGGCACGGCAGCGGCTCCGCTTTCGGCCGCTCGGGCTTCAGCGCTTTCATCGACCATACGCACTTCCAGCGTAGCGGTGCGCCCCAAAATGTCTTTGGCTTTGGCTCTGTCCTGCACGCCGGGGAGCTGCACCACGATGCGGTCCAGCCCCTGCTGCTGGATCACC
>JAUXQA010000419.1 GCA_030683195.1 Rhodoferax sp.
CACGTCATTGAGCGACTTGACCCGGTTCAAGGCAAACAGCTTACGAAAAATCGCAGCCCAACTGGCCATGGAGACCACGATGAGCAGCAGCATCACCAATTGCACCACCACACTGGCGTTGAGCACCAGGTGAAGGATCGACATGTCTTGGTTCATGGGGTAAACGCTTCAAAGAGGGTTGGGGGAATTCGGGTGGGCTTGTAGCTGGTGGCGTTGACCCAGCCTGCGCGAATGGTGCCCTCGCACAACAAGACCGGGGACGCGCTGGTTTTCAACCAAACCTGCTGTTGTATTGTCAGCGACGCACGGCCGACTTCGGTGGGCGTGGCTGTAACAATCAGTTCGTCATCAAGCCGGGCCGGCCGGTGGTAGCGCACCTGGGTGTCGCTCACGACAAACATGCCCCCGGTGGTTTCTTTGAGCTGGCGCTGTTCCAGCCCCAGGGAGCGCAACCACTCGGTGCGTGCCCGCTCAAAAAACTTGAGGTAGTTGGCATAAAACACAATGCCGCCCGCGTCCGTGTCTTCCCAATAGACCCGCACGGGCCATGAGAACGGGGTGGCGGCGAGTGCAGCGTCACTCATCATTCAGGCTAGCAAGGTCTTCAGGCGCTCGATCGCCATTTGCAGTTGCGCCATGGAACTGGCCGTTGAAAAACGGATGAAGTTGTGGGTGTCTGCCGTGCCGAAGTCACGTCCGGGCGTGGCGGCGACATGGGCTTTGTTCATGATCTCGAAGGCCAGGTCCCAACTGTCTTTGACGCCCAGCTTGGCGCAGGCGGCGCGGCAATCGGCCCAGGCGTAAAACGCACCATCAGGCATCACTGGCACCGTCAGGCCCAGGGCGTTGAGGGCGGGGATGAAATAGTCGCGTCGGGCCTTGAATTCGCTGCGCCGGCGCTCGTATTCGCAGATGCTGGCTTCTTCAAAGCACGCCAGAGCGGCGTATTGGGAGATGGTGCTGGGGCAAATAAACAGGTTTTGGGCCAGGCGTTCAATGACCGGCACCAGCGTCTGCGGCACCACCATCCAGCCCAGGCGCCAGCCGGTCATGTTGAAGTACTTGCTGAAGCTGTTGATGCTGATGATGTTGTCATCCAGGGCCAGCGCCGTTTGGCCGTATTGGGGGTCATGGCTGAGGCCAAGGTAGATTTCATCCACCAGGGTGATGCCGCCCTTGCCACTCACCACCTCATGAATGCGCCGCAATTCATCGGGATGGATGGAGGTACCGGTGGGGTTGGACGGCGAGGCCAACAGCACGCCCCGGGTACCTGTGCCTAGTGGGCTGGTTTTGTCTACCCAAGCGGCCTGGACCTTGTCGGCACTGAGTTGGTAGCGCTCGGCGGCTGTGGTGGGGATGAGTACTGCCGTGCCATCTGCAGCACTCACAAAGTGGCGGTTGCAGGGGTAGCTGGGGTCGGGCATGAGGATTTCATCACCGGCTTCAATCAAGGCCAGGCAGGCCAGTTGCAGCGCGGCTGAGGCACCGGCTGTGATGACAATGCGGCTGGCAGGCACTGCCACATTAAAGCGCTGGCAGTACCAGTCGCTGATGCGCTCGCGCAGTTCGGGCATGCCCAAGGCTTGCGTGTAGTGCGTTTTACCGTCTCGAATGGCCTGGGCTGCAGCCTCCTGCACCAAAGGCGGGGCCGTGAAATCAGGCTCGCCAATGTTCAGGAAGATCATGGGCGAGTCGGTATGCGCGACCTGTGCCGCCAGATGGGATGCGGCCTTGGCGACCTCCATCACATAGAACGGCTCAATGCGCTCGGCGCGCTGAGATACTCTCATGCGCGCACGCGTCCCCGATCGGCATTCATCTCGGTGGCGCGCAGGGTGGGAGCGAGCCCATTGAGCACAGCATTCACATATTTGTGGCCATCGGTGCCGCCGAACTCCTTGGCCAGCTCAACACACTCATTGAGAACCACCCGCCAAGGCACGTCCAGGCAATGCTTGAACTCAAAGGCACCAATCCACAGCACGCCGTGTTCTACGGGCGAGATCTCGCTCAAAGGGCGGTCCAGCAGCGGCACGATCAAGGCGTCCAGCTCGGCTGCCTGTTCGGCGCAACCATGCAGCAGGGCGTCAAAGTGGACCGAATCACATTTGGAGAAACCCGCCAGGTCACGCGTGAACATGTCAATGTCGGTGACGCCATTTTTACCCACCAGCACCTGGTAAAGCGCCTGCAGCGCGAATTCACGCGAGCGGCTGCGGTCTGACTTGCTGCCGGCCTTTCGGGCGCCAGTGCTGGTCAGGCCGGTGCGGGCCTGACGGGGTGGGCGCGTGGTGGCCGAATTTGGTTTTAAGTCGCTCATCAGATTTCTTCCAGTAAATTGGCCATTTCAACCGCGACGCGGGCGGCATCCCGGCCTTTTTCGGTTCGGCGAGCCATGGCTTGCTCCAGGTTTTCGGTGGTGAGAATGGCATTGGCAATCGGGATCTGGAAGTCCAGGCCCACGCGGGTCACTCCGGCGCCAGATTCATTGGCGACCAGCTCAAAGTGGTAGGTTTCGCCCCGAATGATGCAGCCCAGTGCCACCAGTGCGTCAAACTTCATCTTCTCGGCCATGGCCAGCAGAGCCAAAGGAACTTCAAGCGCGCCCGGCACCTGGATCAGGGTGATGTCTTGCTCCGCCACGCCGAGTGCCAATAACTCTGCGGTGCAGGCCTGCGCCAGCGCATCGGTGATGGGCTCATTGAATCGCGCCTGCACGATCCCGATTTTCAGGTCTTTGCCATTGAGGCGGCTACTGCCGGCCTCCAGCGTTCCTTTGTCTGCACCAAACATGAATCGATCCTAGCTTTATAAATTTGATTGACATGCCTTCAGGGCAAGCGCTGTGCGGCAAAGCCTGGCTACTGCGTGATGTAGCCGATGATTTCCAGGCCGTAACCGGTCATGCTGGGCATGCGCCGGGGGTTGCCCATCAGGTTCATTTTGTGCACACCGCACTCCCGCAAAATTTGCGCGCCAATGCCGTAGTTGCGCAGGTCCATGCGGCCGCGCTCCGGCGCGTAACTGGCGCGGGCTGTGCCGTCAATTTGGGACAGCAATTGATCCGGACTCTCTCCGCAGTTCAGAAAAACCAGCACGCCTTGGCCCTCGGCGGCTACCCGGGCCAGGCTGGCGTCCAGGCTCCAGGAGTGCATGGTGCGGCCAATTTCCAGAGCGTCCAGCACCGACAGGGGTTCATGCACGCGCACAGCCACGGTGTCACCTGACGCCCACTCGCCCTTGACCAGCGCCAGATGCACGCCATGGGATGTTTTGTCCTTGAACGCATGCAGGGTGAACTCACCAAAAGCGGTGTTGATAGGGCGTGTTTGCACCTTCTCAACCAACGAGTCAACTCGGCTGCGGTGGGCGATCAGGTCGGCGATGGTGCCGATCTTGAGGCCATGCTCGGCAGCAAAAATCTGCAGGTCAGGCAGGCGCGCCATAGTGCCGTCGTCTTTCATGATCTCGCAAATGACCGAGGCCGGACTGCAGCCCGCCATCGCGGCGAGGTCACACCCAGCTTCAGTGTGGCCGGCGCGCATCAGCACGCCGCCGTCAACTGCTTGCAAGGGGAAAATATGGCCGGGCTGCACCAGATCGTCCGGGCGGGCATCGCGCGCCACCGCGGCTTGCACGGTGCGAGCCCGGTCTGCCGCTGAAATGCCGGTAGTGACGCCTTCATTCGCTTCAATGGACACGGTGAAGGCGGTGCCTTTTTTGTCACCGTTGCGAACGGTCATGGGAGGCAATTGCAGGCGCTCGCAGCGTTCGCGGGTGAGCGTGAGGCAAATCAGGCCACGCCCAAAACGCGCCATAAAATTGATGCCTTCTGCGGTAACGTGGTCTGCAGCCAGCACCAGGTCGCCTTCGTTTTCACGGTCTTCTTCGTCCACCAGAATCACCATACGACCCGCGCGCATGTCCGCCACGATGTCTTCAACAGGAGAAATGGCCACAGGGGATGGGACTGTCATACGAGGTTCTTTCAGAAAAGGAGATGAGTAGGGGTCAGGCTGGGCGCCTCAATGGGCGGCGGTTGGTGTGGCTTGAACTTCAGGCTGGAGCATGCGCTCCACGTAACGCGCAATCAGGTCAATTTCAAGGTTGACATGGGCGCCCGCCTGCAGCGTGCCCAGCGCCGTGTTGTGAATGGTGTGGGGAATCAGGTTGATGCTCATCTCGCAGCCACCCGGCTGGTCCTGAATACGGTTAACCGTGAGGCTGGCACCGTCGACGGTGATGGAGCCTTTGTAAGCGAGGTATTTGGCCAGTGTTTTGGGGGCCAGAATGCGCAACTCCCAGCTTTCGCCAACCTCTGCAAAATAGGTCACGGCGCCAATGCCATCCACGTGCCCGGAAACCAGGTGTCCGCCGAGGCGGTCGTTGGCGCGCAGGGCCTTTTCAAGGTTGATGGTGCCGGTGTCGGTGAGGCCCGCAGTTTTATCCAGTGATTCGGCCGAGACATCGACCGTAAACTGGCATTGCGCGGGATCAAACGTGGTAACTGTCATGCAAGCACCATTGAGCGCAATGCTGTCGCCCAAGCCAACGTCGTCCAAGTAGGCGGGCGGGCAGGCGATGGTCAGGCGCTTGCCGTGGGTTGAAGAGCTGCCTAAGGCGTGAACGGCGACGATGCGCCCCACGCCGGTGATGATTCCGGTAAACATAGATTGTATTTTCGCAGGGAAAGGGTCGTATTCTCGGTGATCGGGCGGCTATTTGCTGGACCACTGTAGAGTTTACGGCCCGCGCAACCGGTCTATTGACCTGCGTGAGCACTGGCAAGGCTGCGAATGAGCCTCCAAGGCTGTTTTTAAGCTTTTTGGTCCTCTAGCCGGCGTATCAATTGGGTGAGAGTGATGAATATAATAGCGCCGAGCCCAACTCCTCTGGTTGCTGATCAAAAGGTGTCAGACTTGAGCGCGCGGGCCAAGAGCCTCAGGTCCGGGCCAATTTGCTCCACGCTGTGAAAGCGCAATTCCACCGCGTCGCCCAAGTGTGTCAGGGGGCCAAAGTGGGCCATGCCGCTGCCCAGCCCGATGAGCTTGGGCGCGAGGTACACCAGAATTTCATCCACTAGGCCTTCGCGAACGAGAGATCCATTGAGCTTGTGACCTGCCTCAACGTGCAGCTCATTGATCTCGCGGCGCGCCAGATCGCGCAGCAGGGCGGCCAGGTCGACCTTGGTTTCGGTACGAGGCGTGGTGCCCGGCATGTAAATGACGGTGGCGCCGCGTGCCTCCAGGGAGGCTTGCTTGGCGAGATTTTCGACAGCTGCGTAGATGAAAACCGTGCGACCAGCCATAAACAGGGCCGCATCCAGCGGCGTCTCCAGGCGGCTGTCCACAATCACCAGATGGGGCTGCCGAGGTGTCTCAACGAGCCGCACATCCAGCTTGGGGTTATCAGCCAGTACGGTGCCAATGCCGGTGAACACAGCGCAGGCGCGGGCACGCCAGGCATGGCCGTCGGTGCGTGCTTCTGGTGAAGTGATCCATTGGCTTACGCCATTGTCCAAAGCGGTTTTGCCGTCCAGTGACGCCGCCATTTTCATGCGCACCCAGGGCGTCTTGCGAATCATGCGGCTGAAAAAACCGATGTTGAGTTCACGACATTCCACAGCCAGCGGGTGTTCGGGCGGCAAGACCTCCACCTCCACCCCTGCCGCGCGCAGTCGCTCGAACCCTTGTCCTGTCACCACCGGGTTGGGGTCTGTGTTGGTAGAGACCACTCTTTTGATGCCGGCCGCTATCAGCGCATCACAGCACGGGCCCGTTCGGCCATGATGTGAGCAAGGCTCCAGAGTGACATAGGCGGTGGCGCCTTTAACCGAGTTGCCCCGATTGGCTGCATCTCGCAGTGCCATGACCTCAGCGTGCGGCCCGCCAGCGCGTTGGGTGTGGCCCTGGCCCAGAACTTCGCCCGTGGGCGTGGTGATGACGCAGCCTACGCGGGGGTTGGGGGAGGTGAGATAAAGGCTTTTTTGGGCAAGGGTCAGGGCTTGTTTGAGGAAGGTGGTCATGTTGGGGTCGGTCGAAGGGGGGCGGTGGTTGTCCGCCAAGCGGTGACTTCAACCAGACCAACGGCAGGTCGGATGTGGTTTTGGTCTAGTGTTCGGATTTATGCTAACCGACATCATGAATTCTCCTTGCATTGCCTCTCAACTTGCGTCCAAGCATGCGGGTTTGCTCCCTATGAGCAGGTTGACAGCGCGTGACGCCGGCTTTTCACTTGTTGAAGTTCTGGTTTCAATTGTGATTTTGTCATTTGGTTTGTTAGGAATGGTGGGCATGCAAGCGGCTTCCATGCAGTCAAACCGGGATTCACGAGCCCAGTCGGCCGCCGTTGTACTCGCGCGAGAACTGAGTGAGTCCATTCGAGGCAACAAGGCTGAAGGCATTAAAGTGGCTGCCAATAATCCCTATGTTGGTGCCTTTGCTTCCCCGTTGACTGCCGCTACCCCCTCTTATTGTCTCAATGTGGCAACTGGCACGGCCGCCTGCACCAGTCCAGCGGACATTGCAAATGCTCAGATGACTGAGTGGCTGGGTCGGGTGGACAACGAATTGCCCGGTGCCAGGGTGGCAGTCTGTTTTGATTCGGATCCGTTCGATTCGGCCGGTCGGCCGCGTTGGGCTTGTAATGGAACAGGAAGCATTCTGGTAGTCAAAATTGGGTGGACTCGTGGGTCAACCGATAAGTCTAAGTCCGGCAATGCTGCGCTGGAGCGCGCGGTCATTCCATCGGTCACACTGCCGGTCACAGCGGGAAGTTGAATATGTCACAGTTTTCCAAGCAGCCAACTTGCCCCGAGTTCAGGAAAATTTGCGCCCATGCAAGTGGGGCCAGGTGGCAGCGAGGACTTACCATGGTCGAACTGTTGGTGGCCTTGGTTATCAGTCTGTTCATTGCATTGGCTGCAGTTGCTGCCTTGACCGTTGCGAGGCAGGGTTTCACAACGGTGGATGCGGCGTCACAGCTTCGGGATAACGGACGGTTTACTGCCGACCTGCTGCAGCGCCTTGGGGTGCAAACCGGATTCAAAGATGTTTGGTATGCGAGCCGGCCGCCGACGGCGCAAGAAAGTGCAGCGGACCTTCCTCCCAATATCATGGGTTTCAATAACTCACTGGTCGATGCGTCTAGTCCGCTGACTGCCGCAACCGCACGGACTACGGGGGTGGTCGGATACGGCAGTGACGTTTTGATCATGCGCAGTCAGCTGGTGCAACTCAATGCAGAATCCACCGTGGCGGACGGCTCCATGATTGATTGCAATGGAAGCTCTCTCGTAGCATCGGGATCAGCGTCATCGACTCGCGGTGAGCGAGCGGCCAGCATACTCAGCGTCGCGGTCAGCAACGGCGAACCTTCTCTGATGTGCACCACCGTCAACTCAGGTGGAACAATTGCATCGGCGCAACCCATCATTGAAGGAGTAGAAAACTTCCAGGTTCTTTACGGCACTGAGGGCGTGGCGGCAGCCACTGCGCCACCCGTCACTTACGGCTTCACTGCAAACGCGCCGGCTCCTGCAAGTTCTGCGGAATGGGTGACTTGGGCCGCAAGCATAAATCAGGTACCAAACCGGTACTTTCGAGCAGACCAACTCACTGTTTCGGGTAATACAGTCGCCACCAATGCCAATTGGCGTCGGGTTCGGAGTTTGCGAATTGGCATGGTGCTTCGGGGCGCTCCCAATTCAGCTCAAAGCACTGGAACGCAAACGCTGTATCCGTTTGGGTCGGCCAAGTCGGGAGCAACAGGCACTGCGGGCTCAGCCCTGTCTTCGGCGAATGATGTCAACACAATCTTTGTTGCCCCCGCAGATGGGCGACTGCGCCAAGTGGTGACTTTCACCGTGCATTTGCGCAATTCTCAAGGTCTGTAGACATTGGAACTTCCCTATGACTACTTGTGAACTTCCCCTGACTCAGTTCAACAACCGCCAAAAAGGTGCGTCGTTGATCATGGTCATGATGATCCTAATTGTTGTTTCTTTGCTCGGCATCAGCGGCGCTCAAATTGGACTGATGAGTGAGCGTGGCGCACGTAACGACCGGGACATGCAAATGGCATGGCAAGCGGCAGAAGCTGCCTTGATTGATGCCGAGTTCGACATGGCTGACGCTACTGCTACGCGCAAGGATTTGTTCGATGGAAAGAACAGGTCCGCCTTTCTTCCTGGTTGCGGCACATCCGGCACATCAGTGGGCTTGTGCGCGGTTACCACTACTGGCAAACCCGCTTGGCTGACGGTTGATTTCACCAACACGGCAGGCAATGCACCAACGACTGCCTTCGGAACTTTTTCTGGGCGGGCTTTCAAGTCTGGCAACCTGGGGGTCCAGCCGGCTCAGGCTCCGCGTTACATCATTGAGTTGGTCGAAGACCCACTTGATAAAAAGTCCGTCATTTACCGTGTAACGGCCATGGGCTTTGGACCCCGTACCGACATTCAAGCCATGGTGCAAATGATTTACAGAACCTTCAGTGAGGACTAATTCCATGTCCAACCAGTATTCTCCTGATCCGGCATCTGACGTGCACAAAGCAGCGCCTTTAATCAACAAGGGTGTGCCTCCAACGCTTGCTGGATCGCGCTGGCTCCGTCAAAGAGCGTTGGTGATGGTTGCAGTGCCCTTAGTTGCAGCAGTCTCGTTCATGGCGTTGAGCCAAAGCACTGCGCCCAATATTCCCGTCATCAATTTGTCTGCGGATCCACTGTATGCTGCTACAGGGGGCGACAAACCGGCCTTGGCGCTAGCCCTGTCAGTTGAGTTCCCTACAGTCGGCGCTCAGTATGTCGACCCTGACAACAACGGGACCTCTGACGACAACACCTACTCGTCGAGTATTGAATATCTGGGCTATTACGATGCAGAGAGCTGCTACACCTACGACGATGTGGGGGTTGGCGCACCAACCGGTCAGGCAAGCAACTACAAGCGATTTGTTCGTCGTGGCCCCGCAATACCACTCAGCACACCCAACGTTGAAAATCCAACCTGGACCAAGCGACTCTGCTGGGATGGCAGCAAGAGCTACAGCAAAGATGATGGCAGTACACCGGTCTACAGCACGGCGTCCAGCGATGCCTTTAGCGGAAATTTTTTGAATTGGGCGTCAAATTCCGCGATTGATATGCTGCGTCTTTCATTGACCGGTGGTGACCGGGTCATAGACACACCGACTCTGACGGTTTTGCAGCGAGCCATTATTCCTGATGGGGATCCCATCAGCATGGGCAACAGTAACAACTTCCCGTCCAAACGCCTTTTCCGATCCGGCACGTCTCGCGCCATCACATCAACCAATTTTGCGGCTGCATCCTTCACATCAGGCGTGCCTTACTTTGGTGCGGTCCCATCGGCATTGGCCACCGCAGCGGGCGCAAATGACATCTTTGTTGCCAATACGCTCAATCGCATTTACTTTGGTACTGGCAAAGAAGGCAGCAACTCCGGCGGGTTTGGCTCATACACCTTGGGATCGTCAGGTGGGGCGAGTGGGTATCAAATCGGGGACATTCAGCCAAGTGCGGAGACGTTGCCAAACAGTTCGCTCTATCAAACAGGTCCTGTATCCGACAACAGCACTGCATTGGCGACAGCAAATCAGGTCGGCCCGGTGACCGATAGCTCCAGTTCCAGGCCAACGACGACCTACTGCGCAGACAAAGGCGGTACCTGCACCTTGCCAGCCGGCAGGTGGGAGATTTGGTATGGCCGAAACAATGGGAGCAGTTGGAAGGTTGCTCCAGCCAGCGGTGCCATATCGTGTGCCGAGGCACTGTTTGGGAATCCTTCCGGGAATTCTGAAAAGTGCTATTACCGTGCCTATACGGGTTCATGGACGCCTGCGGTTAGTGCAACCTTTTGCTCCAGCAAAGATGGCACCTGCAGCCTGCCTGCTGGCACCTGGAAGGTTTGGTACGGCCAAAATACAAGTACGACCAGCGGCAACTGGAAAGTGGCTTTGGCAACAGGTTCAGTGCCTTGCACTCAGGCCGTTTTTGGCAACCCGACTGGGTCAGCCGAGCAGTGTTATTACACAGCGGGCGACAGCTCATGGACCCCCGCACCCAATGTCACTGAGTGCGCTAGCGAGAATGAATCATGTGCATTGCCTTCAGGCACATGGGAAGTTCTTTACGGGGCCAATACGAGTTGGAAGGTTGCGCCGGTCAGTGGGACGGTGCCATGCATGAACGATTACCAAGGTCGTGCAATGTGGGGCGACCCCGCTCCGGGAGTCGGAAAGAAGTGCTACTACCGACCCTACACCGGCACTTGGACACCCACGGCTGTAGTTGCTGCATTGAACAGCGATGGCTACTTTTTTGCACGAGTTCAAGTGTGTGACCGGGATGCCACGACCTACGCCTTGAAAGAAAAACGTTACTGGAACTTGTGTACGCAGTATTCTGATGGTGCGACCACTGCACGTCCTTCTTTCAAGCCAACGGGCACCGTTCAAAAATACAGCGATCAGCTCCGACTTGCGGCATTCGGCTATCTGCTCGACCAGACGGCGAGTTACTCCAGTGGTCGATATGGCGGTGTGTTGCGCGCCCCGATGAAGTATGTCGGCGCAAAGACCTTTGATGTTAATGGCGCGGACAACACACCAACCGGTGGCAATACACGCCAGGAATGGAATCCAGTGACCGGTGTGTTCAATACAAATCCCGATGGCAATACCTCTATCCAAACAACGGATGGACGCGGCGCTTATTTGAGCGGTGTCATCAGCTACTTGAACCAATTTGGCCGAACGGGTTCAGTGCCTGGCCGGTATAAAAGATATGACCCCATCGGTGAGCTTCATTACGAGACGCTCCGCTATTTGCAGGGTCTGCAGCCCAGTGCAGACGCGATCAGCGGAATCACAACCGAGATGTACGACGGTTTCCCGGTGGCCACCAATGCAGCCACGGGTTGGAATGATCCGTACGGTGATGGCAGATCGAGCTCAACGGATTATTCCTGCCTCAAGAGCAACATTGTGGTGATTGGCGACAAAAATACCCATGACGGCAATCGTTTGCCGACTGCGAGCGCGGCGAACAATATTCCAAACATCAACGCCTGGAGGACTGTCGTTCAAAACTTTGAGAAGAATGTATCTTCAACTTACGTGGATGGTGCAGGTGTCAATCGCACCACGGGCAACCCCAATGGGGCGAATGGAAGTGTCCCAACGGGTACAACGACAAGTCAGATCATGGGCTCAGCCTATTGGTCTCATATTCAGGATATCCGTGGAACATCATGGACTAATGCAACCAGTGCCGGCACTGCCGGTGCAACGCTCCAGCGACCTGGGCTGCGTGTGAAGACATTTATGTTCGATGTGAATGAATATGGGGGATCTAACGACGCAAGTACCCGTCGTTCATCAAATCAACTATTTATGGCGGGCAAATACGGTGGTTTTGAGGCAGATCCATCCAACGCGGCGAAAAACCCGTACAACACCCGCGGAAATCCGTTTGTGGATGAAAAAGATGGATCCAACAACAACGATGTCTGGCGCGACACGGACCCTCGGCCAAGTCGGTCCGGTGAGGCCAACACCTATTTTCTGCAAAGCGACGCGCGCGGTGTTTTGAGCGCCTTTGAGGACATTTTTAGCCGTGCATCCACTGCTGCCTTCAACATTGGTGGCGGTGCAAACGATGCAAAGTCGCTCAAGATTGTGGACACTATTTACCAAGGCAAGTTTGACACCTCTGACTGGAGTGGTGACCTGGAGGCGGGCTCCGCCTCAACCAAGACTTTAAAGTGGTCTGCAGCCAACCGCTTGGACGCGATGAGCGCTCCAGCTACCTCGCGCAACATTGTGGTCGGCAAGGTTGGTGCAACTGCGAATCCGGTTGCAACCAGTTTTACGTGGGGCGCTATCGAATCGAGTCTTCAAACTTCATTGAATACCGTCGCTGCCGATGGGCTTGGTCAAGACAGGCTCAATTACTTGCGTGGTGACAAATCGAAGGAAGGCAGTCCTTTTCGCAAACGTACCAAATTGCTGGGTGACATCATCAATTCCGGGGTGGTTTACTCCGGTAAACCAGGGACGGATATCAGTTCTACAAGTTATGCCAGCTTTTCGAGCACCAATGAAGGCCGAACACCTGCCGTTTTCGTGGGTGCCAACGATGGCATGCTACACGCGTTCAATGCGGGTACGGGCGACGAGCTGTTTGCCTACATCCCGAGTTGGCTTGGACCTAAACTGGCTGCGCTCACAAACGCCAGTTACGGCAAGGGTACAACACCCCATCAAAGTTACGTAGACAGCATACCGGTTGTCGCCGAGGCACAGGTGGGGTCTGCTGGCACGGCCGCAGACTGGAAGACGGTTCTGGTTGGAGGCACGGGCGGTGGGGGACAAGGTGTGTTCGCTTTGGATGTAACGAATCCTTCAGATTTCTCTGCCTCCAAAGTAATGTGGGAATTTACGGATGCAGATGACCCGGACTTGGGCAATGTGACCGGTAAGCCGAGAATATTGAAACTCCGCACCAGTGCCTACAACGCAACGACGGCCACCTTCAAATGGTTTGCAGTGGTGGGTAGTGGCGTCAACAATTACCGCAATGACGGCGCTGGTCTTTTTAGTACTACGGGTAGCCCCACTTTGTTTTTGCTTGACCTGAGCAAGACGGCTGGTTCCGCCTGGTCATTGGGCAGCAACTATTACAAGATATCGCTGCCTGCGGACGGCACCCTGAGCGCGAGCAAGGCGACCGGATTGATTAATTTCACGGCTGAACTGAGTTCAAGTGGTGCTGTGGACCGTATGTACTTGGGTGACCTCCACGGAAATCTCTGGAAGCTTGATTTCTCGGTTTCGCTAGGGGCAACTGAGTGGAACATCAATAAACTGTCTGCCTTTAACAAGGGCACGGCCGCAAGTCCCGATCCGTATCCATTGTTTATTGCCAAAGATGGTTCGGGCAATGTGCAACCAATCACAGCTTCGGCGTTGATCGCGTCCGGCTCCGAACGTGACACTCGTTATATTTATTTTGGAACTGGCGCATACTTTGAAAACGCAGACAAATCGTCAACGACAATTCAGACTGAATACATGGTCTACGATGATGGCAACAGCAGTGGAGATACTTTGACAGGTGGGGCTGTGCGTGCGAGTGCAATTAGTGGTCGTGTGCGGCTCAAGCAAGGAACGGCGAGTGCGAGCACCGGTTTGAT
>JAUXQA010000422.1 GCA_030683195.1 Rhodoferax sp.
ACAAGCCCAAACTTCCTTGATGAGGCGGTAATCCAGCTCCCTGGCCCACTTGCGCGTGAGCAATTCATGCACTTGCGCCCTCCCCACCGGGAATTCGACCCGGTTGCGCCAGGCGGTATCTGCCGTGTAAACCTGCACCACCCGGTCCGGATCGCGAGAGTTCCAGGCGTCTTCCGCCAAACGCGCCTTTTGTGCCGCGGTGTCTCGCGTAAAAGGGGGTAGTGGAGGTTTGGTTTCCATGAGCACTCGATGAAAAAATGTCTGCAGTCAGTACTGTTTGTAAGGCAGAAACTTGCCCGACAGCACCACATTCACCCTGTCGCCCTTGGGGTCGGGCTGGCGCACGATGTCCATGGAGAAGTCAATCGCGCTCATGATGCCGTCGCCGAACTCTTCGTGGATGAGTTCCTTGATGGTGGTGCCATAGACACTGACGATTTCGTACCAGCGGTAAATCAGCGGGTCAGTGGGCACGGGGGTGGGCAGGGAGCCTTTGTAGGGCACCACTTGCAGCCACTTTTGCTCTTCGGCGTTGAGGTCAAAGATCTCACCCAGGGTGGCGGCCTGCGCGACGTCCAGGGTCATCTGGCCCAGGCAGGCGGCGGTGACCCACTCTTTGCTCAGGCCTACTTTTTTGGCCACATCGTCCCATTTGATGCCCTTGGACACTTTGGCGGAGATGATTTTTTCAGTAACTTCCATGCGGTTCATACCGGCTCCTTGTTTGCGTTGTTTATAAAAAATTGAAGACTCAATGCGCCGTGGCGCGGGTGACCAAAAAATCAACGATGTGGTTGCGCAGCTCGTAGTAGCCGGGCAGGTGATGCAGGCCGGCGCGGCTGCGATCGCGTGGCAAGGTGTTGTGCACCACTTCGGCAATGCCGCCCGGCTTGTAGCCGGTGTCGGTCTCGGTGCCGTTGCTCATGAGCAGAATGCGGTCGGCCAGCAAAATGGCTTCGTCCACATCGTGGGTGATCATGAACACGGTTTGCTGGGTTTGGCGCACGATCTGGAGCAACTGGTCCTGAATGGTGCCGCGCGTGAGCGCATCCAGCGCACCAAAGGGCTCGTCCAGCAGCAGCATCTTGGGGCTGATGCAAAACGCCCGGGCAATGCCGACCCGCTGCTTCATGCCACCTGACAACTGTGATGGCTTTTTGTCAATGGCGGGCGTCAGACCCACCATGGCCACATACTTTTCAACCTGGGCCTTGACCTCTGCGCGGCTCCAGTCGGGTTGGCGTGACTTGACCGCAAACGCGATGTTCTGGCGCACCGTGAGCCACGGCATGAGCGCATGGCCCTGAAACACCACGCCGCGCTCCAGACTGGGCCCAACCACTTCGCGCCCATCCATAAAGACGTTGCCCGAGGTGGCGGTGTCCAGGCCAGCCAGCACATTCAGAATTGTGGTTTTGCCGCAGCCGGAATGCCCGATGATGCAGACAAACTCCCCCCGGTCCAGCGCAAAGGACACGTCTGCAAACACAGGCTTGTTGGCCACAAAGGCCTTGGCCAGTTTTTCAATCTTGAGAAATCCTTGCATGGACCGGTCTTTCGTGTTGTTGGGGACAGCAGGCATGGATACAGGGGCCGAGGCACCAGCCTCCTGGGTGCGGGCTTCACTCCACATAGGTCACCATCTTTTGCACCTGGGCAAACATCAAGTCGAGCAACATGCCCACTACGCCAATCACCAGAATGGCAAAGATCACG
>JAUXQA010000423.1 GCA_030683195.1 Rhodoferax sp.
AAACTGGTCCAGCACGCGGCCCTTGCCACCGGTCTCCATCTGCGTGGCCAGGTCGCGTGCGTATTCCATGCCGCCGGACTTCGGGGTCAGGATCAGCTCGGCGCCAAAGGCCTTCATGGTCTGTGCCCGTTCGATGGACAGGTCCTCCGGCATGATCAAGACCATGCGGTACCCCTTGACGGCCGCGGCCATGGCCAGCGCAATGCCGGTGTTGCCCGAGGTGGCTTCGATCAGCGTATCGCCGGGTTGGATGTCGCCGCGCTCCTGCGCACGCTGAATCATGGACAGGGCCGGACGGTCTTTGACCGAGCCGGCCGGGTTGTTGCCTTCGAGCTTGCCCAGCACCACGGTGTTGCGGGACTGGTTGTCGGTGGCCTGGATGCGCTGCAGGGCGACCAGCGGGGTGTTCCCGATGGCGTCTTCAATGGTGGGAAATGTCATGCCCATAAATGTGCCATAATTCGCGCTTCACAAAGTGACCTGCCCAGGTGGTGAAATTGGTAGACTCAGGGGACTCAAAATCCCCCGCCGCAAGGCGTGCCGGTTCGAGTCCGGCCCTGGGCACCAGATACAAAGCCTGCTGTTTGCAAAGACAGCAGGCTTTTTTCTTGTCTGTCGCATTTACTAACCACTCTAAAAGCGCTCAGGAAAAACCCGTGGAATGGCCCTGGGTGACAGCTCCGGCCTTCGCCGAACCCTATGATGCAACGCGTTAGCCAGCACACGCAAAGGAGACGCCCATGGAACTCAACATCAATGGCAAGGCCGTCACGGCCGACGCCCCACCCGACATGCCCCTGCTCTGGGTGCTGCGCGACACCCTGAACATGACTGGCACCAAGTTTGGCTGCGGCGTGGCGGCCTGCGGTGCCTGCACGGTGCATGTAGACGGCCAGCCCGTGCGCTCCTGCGTGATGCCGGTGTCCGCCGTGGTTGGTCAAAAGATCACCACCATTGAAGCCCTGGGCAGCCCCGACAAGCTGCATGTGCTGCAGGCTGCCTGGATAACCGAGCAGGTGCCCCAGTGCGGCTACTGCCAAAGCGGCATGCTGATGGCCGCCGCCGCCCTCTTGGCCCGCAAACCCAAGCCCACCGATGCCGACATCGACGAGGCCATGACCAACATTTGCCGCTGCGGCACCTACCAGCGCGTACGCGCTGCCATCCACCGTGCGGCCGGCCAGGCCCAAGGAGCTGCAGCATGAAGCGCCGCACCTGGATACTGAGCGCCTTGGGCGCGACCGGTGCACTGGTGGTCGGCTGGGGCGTGCTGCCCGCCCGCTCCCGCATGGGCAGCGCCGAACTGATGCTGCCCGAAAGCGGCGAAGTGGCCCTGAACGGCTGGATCAAGGTGGCCACCGATGGCACGGTGATGCTGGCCATGCCGCGCAGCGAAATGGGCCAGGGTGTGCATACCGCACTGTCCATGCTGGTCGCCGAAGAGTTGGACCTGCCCCTGTCCAAGCTGCGGCTGCAACAGGCCGGACCTGACACCATTTATGGCAACGTGGTCATGCTCACCGCCACCCTGCCCTTCCATCCGCTGGAATCTGAGGGTGGCAACAAACCGACCAAAGTGAAACTGGGCGAGTGGTTTGTGGGCAAGATTGCGCGCGAACTGGGCATCAATGCCACCGGCGGGTCGTCCAGCGTGGCCGATGCTTGGGAGCCGCTGCGGACCGCGGCCGCCACGGCACGTGCGGCCCTGCTGGAATCTGCGGCAAAGCAATGGCAGGTGCCGACCTCCGAGCTGCGCGTCATGGCAGGCGTAGTGCAACACGCCTCGGGCAAGTCAGCCCATTTTGGAGAGCTGGCCGCGGGTGCGGCCGGCGTCAACCCGAAGAATGTGAGCCTCAAGGCCCGCGAACAATGGACCCTCTTGGGCAAGCCCACCCCGCGTGGCGACATTCCGGCCAAGACCACCGGGGCCGCGCAGTTCGGCATTGACGTGCGCCAGCCCGGCATGCTGTTCGCGGCCCTGCGGTTGGCACCGCAAATCGGTGGCAGTGTCAAAACCCTGGATACCCAGGC
>JAUXQA010000431.1 GCA_030683195.1 Rhodoferax sp.
CGCGGGCGACAAGGGCGAAGCCATTGCCAATGCGGTGGCGGCCGACAAATCACTGGGCGCTGAGGGTGGGCCGCAACCGGGGGAAGGTCCATCGCGGCAAGAGCGTGAGGCTGGCTTTTATGACCTGCTGTTTCTTGGTGAAAACGCGGCGGGTGAGCGCCTGCGCGTGGGGGTCAAGGGCGACCGCGACCCTGGCTATGGATCAACCTCCAAAATGATCACCGAGGCGGCGCTGTGCCTGCTGCAGGATGCGCCCGAGACGCCCGGCGGCATCTGGACGCCAGCCTCGGCCCTGGGCGCGCGCCTCACCCGGCGACTGCAGGCGAATGCCGGTTTGAGCTTCGAGGTCGAGGCGGCCTGAGCCCCTGCGGGCCTGGCCGATGGCGCTGTGTCTTAGATGGGCACGGCGCGTGTCTCGCCGTGGCGCATCAGCCAGACGGTGTCCTGAGCCAGACCCTGCGCATGCAGGGCTGCCGCCAGGTCCCGGGGCGGGTGATCAAAAGATTCCTGGGTGAGTTTGAACGTGCCCCAATGAACGCCCATGGCCTGTTTGGTCTCCAGGTCCAGCATCAGTTGCACGGCGTCGGCTGGGTTCACGTGCATGTTTTTCATGAAGTCGCGCGGCAAATAGGCCCCGATCGGCAGGGCCAGAAAATCCACCGCACCCAGGCGCTGGCGGATGGCCTTGAAGTCGGCGCTGTAGCCGGTGTCGCCAGGGAATAGAAACCGCCAGGCATCCACGGCCTTTGGCTTGTGTTCCACCATGTAGCCACCCCAGAGCGAGGCGTTGGTGTCAAAGGGCGTGCGCCGGCTCCAGTGCTGGGCGGGGGTGAAGTGGATGCGCACCGGGTGCGCCAGTGGGGCGCCGGTGCAGTCGGTGTGTACATCGGCCTGGCCCCACCAGTCGAGTTCGGTCACGTTGGGGATCTGGCGTTCATCAAACCAGCGCTTCAAACCCAGGGGCACAAAGATTTTGGGTTTTTGCCCAGCGGCCACCATGGCGGCCACCGTGGCATCGCACAGGTGATCGTAGTGGTTGTGGGAAATCAGCAGCACATCAATCGGCGGCAATTCACCGCCCTTCAAAGGTGCAGGCACCATGCGTGGCGCGCCAAAACGCCCATAGGGGCCGGCAAAGTCGGCCAGGGTCGGGTCGGTCAGCACGTTCAGGCCGCCTACCTGCAGCAGCACAGACACATGGCCCAACCAGGTCACCACGGGTGCACTCTGGCGCTGGGCGAGCCGGGCATGGTCCACCGCCTGACTCCAGTCATCGGCAAACTTCTCGTAGCCACCGGTTGGAGCTGCCAGAGGCTTGAAGTCGCCCCGCAGGCCGCGCCACACCATCTCGTACCACGGAAAGTCGCCAATCACCACAGAGCGGTCGCTGTTGGCAAAGCCGCCCGGGCGGTGGTGGTCTGGTGCAGGGTTGGAGTGGGTCATGGGATTGTGGAAATACCTGTAATAGTTTCAAGTTGGCAATTTAATGTCAACCCAATGATAAAAATTGAAATTTGTGAAAACTTATGGCGTTTAAAACGCCTGAATTAGCAATCCAAAGTTTCTCATAAACATTACGATAAACGTTGTCTGAAGTTTTAATGCCTTGCCAAGGCCTCGTTAAGGAAATTGCCATGTTGTCCAACCCTGCCACCAAATACCGCGCCTTTGAGGCCGTGAACTTGCCTGATCGCCAATGGCCTGCTCGCACTCTGACCGCTGCGCCCATCTGGCAGAGCACCGACTTGCGCGATGGCAACCAGTCGCTGTTTGAGCCCATGAATGGCGAACGCAAGATGCGCATGTTTCGCACCCTGTGTGAGGTGGGGTTCAAGGAGATCGAGGTGGCGTTCCCCAGCGCCTCGCAAACCGACTTCGACTTTGTCCGCAACCTCATTGAAGGCGGCCACATTCCCGACGACGTGACCATCGAGGTGCTGACCCAATCCCGCGAGCACCTGATTCGCCGGACCATGGAGTCGGTCAAGGGCGCACGCCGTGCCATCGTGCATGTGTACAACGCCACGGCACCGGTCTTTCGCGATGTGGTGTTTGGCATGAGCCAGGACGAGGTGAAAGCCCTGGCTGTGTCGTCCGTGCGCCTGATCAAGGAGCTTTGTGCACAAGCCCCCGAGACCGAATGGGTGCTGCAATACAGCCCCGAGGTTTTCACCAGCACCGAGCTTGAATTTGCGCGCGACGTGTGTGACGCTGTCACCGCCGAGTGGGGTGCCACGCCGCACAACAAGGTCATCCTCAACCTGCCCGCCACCGTGGAGGTGTCCACGCCCAATGTGTACGCCGACCAGATCGAGTGGATGCACCGCAACCTGGCCCGGCGCGACAGCGTGATTTTGAGCCTGCACCCGCACAACGATCGGGGCACCGCCGTAGCCGCCGCCGAGCTGGGCCTTATGGCCGGGGCTGATAGGGTCGAAGGCTGCCTGTTTGGCAACGGCGAGCGCACTGGCAATGTGGACCTGGTGACGCTGGCGCTCAACCTCTATACCCAGGGCGTGTCGCCAGGGCTGGATTTTTCGGACATCAATGCCGTGGCGCGCACGGTGGAGTACTGCACCCAGCTGCCCATTCACCCCCGCCACCCTTATGTGGGTGATCTGGTGTTCACGGCTTTCAGTGGTTCACACCAGGACGCCATCAAGAAAGGTTTTGCGGTGCAGCAGCCTGATGCGCTGTGGGGTGTTCCTTACCTTCCGATTGACCCGGCCGATGTGGGCCGCAGTTACGACTCGGTCATTCGCGTCAACAGCCAAAGCGGCAAGGGCGGGGTGGCGTATTTGATGGAGGCCGAGTTTGGCGTGGTGATGCCCCGGCGCTTGCAGGTTGAGTTTTCAGGCGAGGTGCAAACCCACACCGACACCCATGGCGGCGAGATGACCGCCCAGAATATCTGGACCCTGTTCGACGCCACTTACCTCAGCCCGGCCACGGCCGACATTCGCTACGTTGAGCATCACCTGTTCGACCACGCCGGTGTGCAGGGCAAACACCATGTGCAGGGCATCCGCCTCGCGGTGGAGGTCAAGGGCCAGCCAATGCTGCTCAGTGGAGAAGGCAATGGCCCGATTGACGCGGCAGTGCATGCGCTGCAAGGCATTGACGTACAGGTGCAGGTGCGCAGCTATGAGGAGCGTTCCACCAAAGCCAGCACCACCGGCGGCGATGCCCAGGCCTGCGCGTTTCTGGAGTTGACGCCCGCAGGTGGCGGGGCCGAGCGTTTTGGCGTGGGCATGGACACCAATATCGTCACCGCCTCGGTCAAGGCCTTGATCAGCGGCGTGAACCGTCTGGGCCTGGTGCATGCGCAGGCGCTGGTCGAGGATGCCGAAGTGGTGGAGGCTTAAGCGACATCGCGCAATATCCGGGGCGTGGGCTGCATGCTAAGCTGATGGACCCCCACAATTTAGGAGACTCCCATGCCCGGTTTGTTGCCTCACGTCGATCCCGACGGTTTGCTTGAATTCTCTGTGGTCTATACCGACCGCGCGCTCAATCACATGTCCAAAAGCTTTCAGGGCGTGATGAAAGACATTGCGGGGATGCTCAAGGAAGTTTACGGGGCCAAGTCGGCCATATTGGTGCCCGGCAGTGGCACGTTTGGCATGGAGGCTGTGGCGCGGCAGTTTGCGGGTGGCAAAAAGGTCCTGATCATTCGCAACGGCTGGTTCAGCTACCGCTGGAGCCAGATTCTCGACATGGGCCAGATTGCGGCCCAGTCCACCGTGATGAAAGCCCGCCGGCTTGACGGCGGATCGCAGTCGCCGTGGGCGCCGGCACCCATCGCCGAAGTGGTCGCCACCATCCGCGAGCAAAAACCCGACGTCGTCTTTGCCCCGCATGTGGAAACTGCCGCCGGCATGATCCTGCCTGACGACTATTTGCGCGCGGTGGCCGACGCCGTGCACGAGGTGGGGGGCTTGTTTGTGCTGGACTGCATTGCCTCGGGTGCGATGTGGGTCAACATGATTGTTACCGGCGTTGATGTACTGGTCAGTGCGCCGCAAAAAGGCTGGAGCAGTTCCCCTTGCTGCGCCATGGTGATGCTCAGCGAGC
>JAUXQA010000437.1 GCA_030683195.1 Rhodoferax sp.
TCAAGCAAATCATGACTCAGCACCTGCCCCTCGGGCAAGCGCCTGGAGAGCACGGAGTGCATCGCCTTCACATTGAGCAGCCCTTTGCCGGAAAAAGTTCCTTCAGAGAAAACATCCTGGTAGATCTCCGAACTGGCTGCACTGTAGGGGTCAATGCCACACTGCCCCGAAAAGAGCCAGTGGTAAACCGTAAATTCCCTGGCTGCAGGCAGTGGCGTGGCCACGCGTGGCTGCAATATTCCATAGCCACTGACCACAACGCGACCACTGGCGTCGAGCTGGGGTTGATTGTGAGGATGGGCAGCGACGCCAACCAGCGCCCTCAGGCAGCCGGGCGGCAACTGCGTGTCACTGTCCAGTGTGAACACATACGGTGTGTCTGCTTCAATTTGAGACGCGTCACCCAAGTCAAAAAACTCGGACCGGTGGCCCTCTGCCAAAGCGGCCATTAACCATTCGATCTTTCCACGCTTGCGCTCCCAACCGATCCAGCGTTGTTCGGTCAGACTGAACCGACGCGCACGATGCAACACCCCGAATCGAGGCACCAACCCAGCCTCCTGCCCAAGCCTGGGGTAGCGTGCATTCAGAGCCCTGATGCCTGCAACGGCCTGATTCAGATGTTCTGCGTCCGTGTCCACTTGGGCACTGTCAGCGTCGGCCCAGTCGGACAGAAGGAAGAACTGCGCATGAGCCTCTGAATTTGCCAGGTAATGGAGCTCCAGGCGTTCCAGGAGGTCACGGGTGGAACCGGCGCTGGTCAGCATGCACGGAATCACCACCATGACACGCTGCGAAGCGGGCACCCCTTGGGCCAGCTCCAGTCGCGGTACATGCTGGGGCGCAACGGATTCGCTGATGATCCGATTCACAAGAGCAACGACCGCTTCGGACGCCGGAAACGCCGCCATGACAACACCCATGCTGAGCAGCAGCGGGGTAATTGACCCATCAGCTCCGTAACGAGTCATGGCCCACAGAAGCAGGCACGAGCATCCCAGAATAAAGAACAGGTAAATGGCCAGAATAAATCGACGATCCAGCAACTGCCACAACATCGACTTGCTCTGTCGCAACCCAAGCGATTGCCAGAATACGGGCCTGCCATCGCCCTGTAACCAATACGCAGCACTGGCCTGCTCCGGGGAATGAGCGTGGGGCGCCGTCATCAGGCCAAGAAGACGCTGCGCCACGGAAACTTCAGTTTGATCACATCGCCTGGCCAGCCGCTCTATGGTGTGCAGCGTTTGGTCACGCGTTGCCGTGCACTCAGCTTCAAATACGGGTGAACCCAACAGCAACCGCATCAGCGTACTGCTTTGGGCAATGATGTCAGGCCAGCTGGCATCACCGATGGCACGCAGCGAAGAGATGCTGTTGCGCATGCTCAAGTTGTCAGCAGCCTGATCCGCGCCTTGCTGCAATTGCATGGCGGCGAGATCCGGCAACGCCTTGTACAACCAAGCCTCCAGCTCAACAATCTCGGGCGAAGGTGACCCGACTCTCAAGTCCTGCAGCCTTGATGCCATTTGCACCAAAAAAACTTGGTGAATGTCACGAACTCGGAGCATCGAAAGCAACAAGTCAAGTTGCTCCGTGGTGTAGGACTGCTGCTTGTCAAAACAGAGGTTGGCGATTTCACGCGCTGCTTTGTTGGTCGCAATGCGCTGGGACAGTCGACGTATGTTTTCAATCAACACCACACGCAAAGTCGTGGGTAAAGCCCAGATTTCACTCAAATTCAGCTCGCGCTCCTCTTGGTAAGCCGCGAGAAAATTGATCAGCATGGCTTCATCAAAAGCGCTGTCGGTATGGGCCACGAAGGCCCACGCCACGCCGTAGATCCGGGGCAAACCCGCCAGGGGTTCGTCGATCAACTTGGGCAATGTGGAGAAATAACGCCGGGAGAGACCCGCATTGATCTCGTTCAGTTGAACCTCGATCAGCTGAAAGTTGTCAAGAAGCCATTCCGCCGCCGGGCTGATGTCGTAGCCCGTTTTGGCCAGAACACCAATATAGTGGTGTGCCTCGCGCAAGGCGGTGAGGTTGCCTTTGATTCTCGGGAAAAAATTCGACCCACTTGAGTTGGATCGGGTTGCACGATGGGTTGCGCCCAGACTTCGCCCGTGCTGGGCGAATCTCAGCGGCCCGAAAACCTCGGACCTGATCGGCGCCTGAACCGGCTCGTGCAGTCCGTCTACAAGTGCACAGAGCAGTGGCGGAGCATCAGGAACAAGCGCATGGAGTCTGACGGTAAGCATCCTCTAAATGAGCCAGAATGCCAGAGCGGAAACCGCAGCCAGAATGGCCAGCGTGGTTATGAACCTGGAGGCCACAAACCCATGCATGGACTCTGCAACACAATGCAGATTGAACAAATGCAGGCGTGAGTTTTGACAGGCACTCAGGTGCTCTCCCAGAGTCTGGGTGTCACTTTTTGAAATGATCGCGCCCTCACCATAAGTAGCGGTGCGCCAAGCGCAGTGGGGTGTGACAGGGTGGGACATCGGGCGCTCCAGATTGGCAGAAGAAATGGGTTAAATCCAAGTATCTTCACCAAGGGGACGCGGGTCTGTTCGCCACACAACATAACAGTGAGGTCAACGCGACAAAGGCCAAACCAAAGAAGATCAGCCCTTGCTCGCACTGCCTACACCAGGTTGCGCAACTCCCTCAAAGCCACTGACAACATCGCCAAGTCAGCATGGGCAACATCAGCCAGTTCGGTCAACAGCCGCTGGGCGCGTGCCAACTCTGTGCTGTTGAGCAGCTGCCAGTCTGCCAAGCGGGCCTCGGACGGTCCTTCCCCTGCACTGACCACCTGTAGTGTCATGGTGCGCTGGAGGTCAGCCAGGTCGTCGCCCAGCGCCACCTTGGCCAGCGTCTGCCAGTAGCTGGCCGTTGGCAGGGAGTCAATCTGCTGGTGCAGACGGTGGAGTTGCAGGCTCTGACCCACACCCACATACACCTCGGCCGTCTCCAGCAGGCTGTGCCGGGCGGTATCGGCAATCTCGGCAATATCAAGCGCCATGAACAAACCCTCAGTCGCCTGGACGCGTTGGGCGAGGTCCAGCGGCACGCCAGCCTGCACCCAGGCGTCAACTTGCGGCGATGCCAGGTCTGATTGAACCCATTGCTCGCGCAAGGCCTGCGCCGCCGGCGCAAAACGGGTCACCATCTGCTCCAGCGGCTCGGCCAGCCGCTTGGACCGCAAAAACCAGGCGGTGGCGCGTACCGTGAGCCGATCCAGCGTCAGAATCATGTCGGACTGAAGGGCATCGGGCACCTGATTGTCCAAAGCCTCGATTTGTTGCCACAACGGCACATAGCCAAACACCTCCCTCGTGGCCAGATAGGCCCGCACAATTTGAGGTGGCGTAGCTCCCGTCAACTCAGTCATGCGGTGCACAAACGTCGAGCCTACCCGGTTCACCATGCTGTTGAGTACATGGGTGGCGATGATCTCGCGGCGCAGCGGATGGCGCGCAATGGTGCTGGCGAACTGCGCCCGCAGGGCGGCAGGAAAATATCGACTCAGTGCAGTCGCCACCCAGGGGTCTTCGGGCAAATCGGAGGCCACCAGCACATCGGATAACCACATCTTGCTGTAAGCGAGCAAGACGGCACGCTCGGGGCTGGTCAGCCCCAAGCCCTTCGCATCTCGTTCAGCCAGTTGCTCATCCGACGGCAGGGCCTCAATGCTTCGATTCAAGCGCCCCTGCTTTTCCAGAAAGCGCATGAAGCGGGTTTCTCGGTCCAGCAAGCGGTGCGGGCCTTCGTGCTTGGAGACCGAGAGAATTTGCGTCTGAAAATAGTTGTCCCGCAGCACCAGCCCGGCGATTTCGTCCGTCATCTGGGGGAGCAGCTGGTTGCGCTGTTTTTCGGTCATTTCCCCGTCACTCACCACCAGACCCAGCAAAATCTTGATGTTCACTTCATGGTCGGAAGTGTCCACACCCGCCGAGTTGTCGATGGCGTCGGTGTTGATGCGCACGCCGGCCAAGGCTGCTTCAATACGGCCCCGCTGCGTCATGCCCAGGTTGCCACCTTCGGCGACCACCTTGCAGCGCAGCTCGGCGCCATTGATGCGCAACACATCATTGGCGCGGTCACCCACGTCAGCGTGGCTCTCCGACGTGGCCTTGACATAGGTGCCAATGCCGCCGTTGTACAAAAGATCCACCGGCGCCTTGAGAATGGCCGAGACCAGATCGGTGGGGTTGATTTGTGCCAAGTCCAGGCCCAACGCCTGGCGCACCTGGGGTGACAGCGAAATCGACTTCTCCGAGCGCGACCACACGCCGCCACCTTCGGAGATCAGGGCGCTGTCGTAATCGGCCCAGCTGGAGCGGGGGAGCAAAAACAGGCGCTGACGCTCCGCAAACGACAGGGTAGCCTGTGGCACCGGATCAATAAAAATATGACGGTGGTCAAAGGCCGCTACCAAACGAATGTGAGGCGACAACAGCATGCCATTGCCAAACACGTCTCCCGACATATCACCCACCCCCACGACCGTGAAGTCCTGAGTTTGGGTGTTAACGCCCATCTCCCGAAAATGGCGCTTGACACTTTCCCACGCCCCTCGCGCCGTGATGCCCATGGCCTTGTGGTCATAACCCACGCTACCCCCCGAGGCAAACGCATCACCCAGCCAGTGGCCATACTCCTTGCTCACCGCATTGGCGTAGTCAGAGAACGTGGCCGTGCCTTTGTCTGCGGCCACCACCAGGTACGCGTCATCGCCGTCCAGGCGCACCACCTGCGGCGGAGCAACGGCCTGGCCGGCGACCAGGTTGTCAGTGATGTCCAGCAAGCCACGCAGGTAATCCTGGTAACAAGCCACGCCTTCTTTCAGATACGCCTCGCGGTCGCTTCCAGATGGCGCTTTTTTCAGGACAAAGCCGCCTTTGGAGCCCACGGGGACAATAACTGTGTTTTTCACCATTTGGGCTTTGACCAGACCCAGGACTTCTGTGCGGAAGTCATCGGGTCGATCCGACCAGCGCAAACCACCCCGCGCAACCCGGCCACCGCGAAGGTGAATTCCCTCAAAGCGCGGTGAATACACAAAAATCTCATATAGGGGCCGCGGCAATGGCAGACCCGGAATTTGGGCCGAATCAAACTTGAAACTCACAAAGCTGCGGCGCGGACCGGGATCGCCCGAATGCCCCACACCGGTTCGCCAAAAATTGGTGCGCAAGGTCGCCTGCAACAGCGCGAGCAACTGGCGCAGCACCCGGTCATCCGAAAGATTGCTGACCTTCTCGAGTGCCTGCTCAATCGCATTCACCTGGGCCTGCGCGCCGTCCGCATTTGACGCCTGGGGATCGAAACGCAACTTGAACAAGTTGATCAGCATGCGTGCAATGCGCGGGTGGGCGCACAGGGTGAGCGCAATCGTGGCCTGCGACTGCGCAAAACCGATTTGCTTGAGGTACTTGGCGTAAGCACGCAGCACCACAATCTCATCACAGGCCAGGCCGCCGAGCAACACCAGCCGGTTGAAACTGTCGCTCTCCACCTCGCCCCGAAAAACTTTGCCGAACGCATCTTCAAACAAGTGCGCCAAAGTGTCTTGCTCGACCTCCCCGCTGGACTGCGCCTGGAGCTCAAAGTCATGCAAAGAGACCTCAGCGGCCTCGTCTGGCGCACCCAGCGTGATGCGGTAGTTGGACTCTGCCAGCACGCGAACTCCCATGTTCTCCAGCATCGGCAAGCTGTCCGACAGCACCACCGGCTGGCCCAACAAGTACACCTTGAAGTTCAAGCGGTCGCTCACCGGACCCTGGGTCAGTGACAGCGCGAGCGGTGCTTGCGGAGTCAGGCTGGCGAGTTTGATGGCGTCCGGCACAGCGGCCCGGGCATGCACACGCTCTCGGTAATCCGCCGGCATGGCTTCGCCCCAGCGCTTGTACAGGCTCAGGCCTTGGCCTTCGCCCAAAGCGTCAACCAGCGCTTCTCGCAATTCATCGGGCCAGCGCCGGGCGGCTCCTGCCAGTTTGCGCTCCACATCCTTGCGCTCAAACGAGCGTGCCTGGCCGGGCTCGGTGCGCACGGTAAAGTGAATCTGGGCCAGGGTGGGGTCATTGAGCAAAACCTCAAAGTCGGCGCTGCTGCCGCCCAGAGCCGTCAGCAGAATGCGCTGGAACTTGATGCGCAGGTCCGTCGAGTAGGCTTCGCGCGGCACATACACCAGGCAAGATACAAAGCGGTCAAACGCATCACGCCAGGTAAACAGGCGCAGGCGTTGGCGCTCACCCAGCGCCAAAATGCCTGTGGCGGTATCAAACAACTCGCCGTCGGTGATCTGAAACAGGTCGTCCCTCGGAAAGGTCTCCAGCGTGTGCTGCAGTGCCTTGGCCAGGTGCCCACCAGGTGCCAGGCCCGCGCGCTTGACCATGGCATCGACCTTACCTCGCAACAGCGGAATCTCGGCTACCCGCGCGCTGTAAACCGTGGAGGTGAACAGGCCGATGAACCGGTGCTCTCCCACTACTGCGCCGTCAGCGTCGTAGCGCTTGATGCCAATGTAGTCGGTGTAGCCCGTACGGTGCACTGTGGAGCGGGTGTTCGACTTGGTCACAATCAATATCGGCACAGGGGCGCCCGCCTGCGCCCGTGCCGCCTCGGGCAACGCCAGAAAACTGGCCGACAGTGGCGCGCCTTCCTCGTCACGCAAAACACCCAGGCCACTGCCAGCCACCCGCTGCAGGGCAGGTTGACCGTCGTGGGCAACCAGCGTGTGCAAACGGTAGCCCAGCACAGTCAGGTGCTCATCGGCCAGCCAGGTCAAAAAGGCCCGGCTCTCCGCCAGTTGGTCTGCAGGCACCGTGGCAGGAGCCGCGTCCAGCTCACGAATGACACTTTGCAACTGCTCCACCATGGGTTGCCAGTCTTGCACGGCCTGGCGCACATCTGACAGCACAGCCTCCAACCCGGCAACCAGCGCCGCGCGTTGCTGGGCGTCCACCAGCCGGTCCACCTCAATGCTCATCCAGGACTCCCGGGGCGCCTGCGACACGTCACGCGTTTCAAGCTCCATCAAGCGGCCATCAGCATCCCGCTGCACCGCAAAAATGGGATGCACCACCAAATGCAAGGTCAAGCCTTGGCGCTTGATCTCCATGATGGTGCTGTCCACCAAAAAAGGCATGTCGTCGTTGACGATCTCGATCACAGAATGGCGTGAACTCCAGCCGTTGTCCACCACGGACGGGCTGAAAACACGCACTTTAGGCTTGCCCGGCGTGCGCTGCGCACCCAATTGCCAATGAGAAAGCACAGCGCCCCACAAATCTTCCGGGCTGCGCTCAGCCAGATCGTCCGTGTCCAGTTGGCGCAGATGTTCGCGGCCGAACACCTCCACCGCGCGGCGCTGGGCCGCATTCAGGCGGGTAGCGGCCAGGGCCAGTACGGCCTCAATGAGTTCGTTGCGCTGCGGGTCAGAAGATTTTTCCATGATGGTGTGCTTCGCTCAAGTCAAAGAAATCGACTTTAGACCGGCACGCCACAAACCACAAATGCTGTTTGCAGGCCAGGTTATGCAAAAAATGCATGATTGAAAACAACCGCCTGACCACCGTGAACACTCAATGCTCCCCGTGCTGTGGCCGCTGCGCACGCTCCTGCGCCATTTGGGCCTCCAACTGCTGGCGGCCTTGTTTGACCACTGCAATCAGCTTGGCCTGGTCCCGGTAGTGGGGGTGCAATTGCTCGAACAAGGCCAGGTTATGCTGGCGAAAACGTTGGGCCGTCTGACGGGCCACCTGGGGGTCCTGACCCATCAATTCCAGCACGCTGCGGGCGCTGCGCAAGCTGGACTCGAACATCTCGCGTTGCACATGCATCACACCCCGATCCCGCAATTGGTTCCAGTGAGTCACATCTCTGGCGCGCACCACCAGTTGCAGGTTGGGAAAATGCGCTCGGGCCATGTCCACAATGCTCAGGGATTGCTCGACATCATCCACCGCAACCACCAGGATTCTGGCCTGGCCAGCGCCAGCAGTGCGCAGCAGGTCCAGCCGGGTGGCATCGCCATAAAACACGCGATAACCAAAGCTGCGAGCGGCCTCAATCATCTCGGCGTCGTGGTCCAGCACGGTACAGGGCAGGCCCTCGGCCAGCATCACGCGGGCAATGATTTGCCCGTAGCGGCCAAAACCTGCAATCACTACCGGGGCGTCTTGCGGCTCCGAGAGCTCGGCCATCAGGGGTTTGCCCAAACGGGCATAACGCGGCAGCAACCATTTGTCGACAGCCACCAGCATCAGGGGACTCACCATCATGGACACCGCCACCGCGCCAATCAACAGCGAGGCAGTTTGCCCAGGCAATACCTGGGCATTGGCAGCGGCCTGGAAAACCACAAACGCAAACTCACCCCCTTGCGCGAGCAACAAGGTGAACACGGGTCGCTCCTGAAACGCCAGCTTCATCCGCCACGCCACGACATAGATGACCAATGCCTTGGTGGCCAGAAAGCCCAGCACAATCGCAGTCATCTGCCACGGCGCCTGAATGAGCACACCCAAGTCGATGCTCATGCCCACGGCCATAAAAAACAGGCCCAACAGCAAGCCCTTGAAGGGCTCGATATCGGTCTCCAGCTCGCGGCGGTATTCACTCTCGGCCAGCAGCACCCCAGCCAAAAAAGCGCCCAGCGCCATGCTCAACCCCACCCACTGCATCAGCCCGGCAATACCCACCACCAGGAGCAGTGAGGCGGCAGTGAATATCTCGGGGGTCTTGGAGCGGGCGATCCAGCGAAACAAGGGACGCATCAGCAAGCGGCCGCCCAGCACCAAGCCGGCAACAACAGCTATTATCTTGATAGCTTCAAACCAATGATTTGCGCCGGCTAGCGCCTGATTTTCATATGAAATGACCGCCAACAACGGCAAGAGCGCAAGAATGGGAATAGCTGCCACATCCTGAAATAACAAAATTGAAAACGCGGCCTGCCCGCTGCTGGTGGGCATCAAATTACGCTCGCCAATCACCTGCAGCGCAATGGCTGTGCTGGACAAGGCCAGCCCCAAGCCGGCAACCAAGGCCACCCGCCAGCCCACGCCCAAAGCCATGGCCACCACGGTCAGCGCCAGGGCACAGCCCACCACCTGCGCGCTACCCCAACCAAAAATCGGACGCCGCAGGCTCCACAGACGCCGGGGTTCGAGCTCCAGCCCCACCAAAAACAGCATGAGCACCACACCAAACTCGGCGAAGTGCAGGATGTCCTCCACCTGGGTGACCAAACCCAACCCCCAGGGGCCGATGACGATGCCCGCAGCGAGATAACCAATGATCGAGCCCAGGCCCAGCGCCTTGCTCAGCGGCACGGCCAGGACAGCGGCACTCAGGTACATGAACCTGTTGATCAGCCAGGCGGGAGAGTGTTCCATGGGGGCTTGTTTTCGTTGTTCAGAGCAGGAACA
>JAUXQA010000440.1 GCA_030683195.1 Rhodoferax sp.
TCCACCCGCTTGATGGCCAGGCCGCAGTTGTGCGCAATGTCGGTGGCCTTGGAGGCCCATGGCGACACCGTGCCAAAACGGGGGGTGACCACGATCAGCGCGCCCTCCACCGGGCCGGTGTAAGGCTCACCGTAAGTGAGCAAGGCGGCCAGTTGCTCCTGGAGCACCTGGGGCGGCTCGCGCTCTGAGGTCACCAGGTGAACAAAACGGGCCGCTACGCCATTGATCTTCTCGTGAACTGCTTGCAGGGCGGGCAAGAGTTGCTGGATACGAAAGCTGCTGAGAGCGCTGCCGCCCTCGAATTGGGTAATGTGCAGTGTCACTTTGGGGCCTGAATGGGAGGGGCTGACGGGGTTGAAAACTGACTCACGGCACAGGCGCTGACTGGGCCTGGCCGCAAAATTCGAATTTTACCAGCGCAGCCCCGACGCGCCCACGCCCGAGCGGGCGGGCTTAACCCGCCAAACTCACAAAGACGTTTTGCACGTCGTCATTGCCATCAATCGCGGCCAAAAAGGCCTCAACCTCTTCCAGGTGCTCCGGGCTCAGGTTCGCGGGGTTCACCGGGTTCTTGGGTTTGTAACCCAGCTTGGCCGAAAGCACGCTAAAGCCGTGCGCGGGCAAGGCGCGGCTGACCAAGTCCAGGTCAGCGGGGTCGGTGATGAACATGGTGGTGCCCTCCTCGTCGCCCGCCTCAAAGTCCTGCGCGCCCGCCTCAATGGCAGCGAGCTCGGCATCTGCACCGGCCACTTTGGGCTCGGCCTCGATCATGCCCACATGCGAGAAATCCCAGGACACCGATCCGGAGGTGCCCAGTTGTCCCTTGCGAAACAGCACCCGCATCTCGGGCGCGGTGCGGTTGACGTTGTCAGTCAGGCACTCCACCATCACGGCCACCTGGTGCGGGGCAAAACCTTCGTAAATCACGTGCTCGAAATTGACCGTCTCGCCGGTCAGGCCCGCGCCTTTTTTAATGGCCCGGTCCAGCGTCTCCTTGGGCATGGAGACTTTGCGAGCCTGCTCCACCACCAGGCGCAAGCGCGAGTTGGACGCGGGGTCGGCCCCGCTGCGCGCTGCGATCATGATGTCTTTGGCCAGACGGCCAAACAATTTACCCTTGGCATTGGCTGCCAGTTCCTTGCCTTTTGCTTTCCACTGCGCGCCCATATCTGCTTTTCCTTCGGTGTTTGCGCTCTGATGCGCCTAAAAAATGAGAGTGATAGCTTAACCATCCAACCCTGCCCCCGGCCGAGATTTTCGCCCAATGGGATAATTCAGTCATGACTATCACCTACAAAGACGCCGAAGGCATAGAAGGTATGCGCCTGGCGGGCCGCCTGGCCTCTGAACTGCTGGACTACCTGACCCCCTTCGTCAAACCCGGCATTACCACCAACGAGCTGGACAAACTGGCCGACGACTACACCAACCAGGTGCAGGGCGCCATCTCCGCGCCGCTGAATTACGCGCCATCGGGGCACAACCCCTACCCCAAGTCCATCTGCACCTCCATCAACCACCAGGTGTGCCACGGCATTCCCAACGACAAGCCACTTAAAAAGGGCGACATCGTGAACGTGGACGTGACCATCATCAAGGACGGCTGGCACGGGGATTCGAGCCGAATGTTCATGGTGGGCGACGTGTCTGTGGCAGCCAAACGTCTGTGCCTGTTGACTTACCAGGCCATGTGGCATGGCATCACCAAGGTCAAGGCAGGCGCCTACCTGGGTGATATTGGCCACGCCATTCAGACTTTTGCCGAAGGCCAGGGCCTGAGCGTGGTGCGGGAGTTTTGTGGGCACGGCATTGGCCGCAAGTTCCATGAAGACCCTCAAATCCTGCACTATGGCAAGCCCGGCACGTTGACCCAGCTGCAGGCCGGCATGACCATCACGATCGAGCCCATGCTGAACCTGGGCCGCAAGGAAATCAAGGAAATGGGCGACGGCTGGACCATCGTAACCAAAGACCGCTCGCTCTCCGCCCAGTGGGAGCACATGGTTCTGGTGACCGAGACCGGCTACGAGGTGCTCACCCTCTCGGAAGGCAGCCCGGCCATCCCGGACTTTGTGCTGGCCGCCAGAGCGCCTCAAACCGCTTAAACCCCGGTACGAGATCCCGGACCTGCGCCGGGACGACAGCCATTCACCCAGGCTGAAGAAAAAACCACAGAGACCCCAGTCATGACCGACCTCCCCGCACTGCGCACCCGCTACCGCGCTGAAAAGACCGCGTTGTTTCAGTCACTTCTGGCCAGTGGCACCTCTACGCGGGGCGTGAGCTCAGCTTTGCAAAAGTTATCGGCATTGGCGGATGCGACGTTGCAAACTTTGTGGGAAAACGCGGGCTTTGCAGCGCCGTTTGCGCTGCTGGCCGTGGGTGGGTTTGGGCGGGGCGAGCTGTTTCCGTATTCGGACGTCGATGTGCTGGTGCTGTTGCCCGACGACCAGTCCCCCGACCATGATCCAGCCCTCAAAGCGCGCATAGAAGGCTTTATTGGCAGCTGCTGGGACGCCGGACTGGAAATTGGCTCCAGCGTTCGATCGGTGTCCGAGTGCGTGCAGGAAGCCGCGCAGGATGTGACCGTGCAAACCTCTCTGCTGGAGGCGCGCCGCATTGTGGGGAGTGAATCGCTTTTCACTGACTTTAAAACCCGGTTTTTTGGCGCCCTGGACCCCAAGGCTTTTTTTATTGCCAAAAAGCTGGAGCAAAGCCAACGCCACATCAAGTTCGACAACTCGCCTTACTCGCTGGAACCCAATTGCAAGGAGTCTCCCGGCGGACTGCGCGACCTGCAGGCGATTTTGTGGGCTGCCAAGGCGGCGGGTTACGGCGATAACTGGGATGCACTGGCCAAAAACGGATTTGCGACAGACTTTGAGGTCAAACAAATCAAACGCAATGAGGCGCTGCTGCGCCTGATTCGTGCCCGACTGCACCTGATCGCCAAACGTCGTGAAGACAGGCTGGTGTTTGACCTGCAAACCGCTGTGGCCCAGTCTTTCGGGTTTGAGCCGCCTCTGCCCAGCACCGACAACCGAGCCTTTGTTCGCCCCAGCGAAACCTTGATGCGCCGCTACTATTGGGCGGCCAAGGCAGTCACCCAACTCAATCAGATTTTGCTGCTGAACATTGAGGAGCGGCTCAATCCGTCTACCCATGAGCCCCGCCCGATCAACGAACGGTTCATGGAAAAAGCCGGCATGGTGGAGGTGGTCAGCGACGACTTGTACCAGCGCCAGCCCCACGCGATTTTGGAGACTTTTTTGATCTACCAAACCACCGTCGGGGTGAAGGGCTTGTCCGCTCGCACGTTGAGGGCCCTTTACAACGCGCGCGGCTTGATGGACAGCAAATTCCGCAACGATCCGGTCAACCGCGACACTTTTCGTCAAATATTGACGCAAGGAAACGGATTGACCCATGCCATGCGGCTGATGAACCAGACCTCGGTGCTGGGCCGATACCTGTGGGTGTTTCGCAAAATTGTGGGGCAGATGCAGCATGACCTGTTTCACGTGTACACGGTGGACCAGCACATCTTGATGGTGCTGCGCAATGTACGGCGCTTCTTTATTGTGGAACACTCGCATGAGTACCCGTTTTGCTCGCAACTGGCTTCTGGCTGGGACAAGCCCTGGGTCTTGTACGTGGCGGCGCTTTTCCACGACATTGCAAAAGGCCGTGGCGGCGACCACTCCGAATTGGGGGCGATTGAAGTGCGGCGGTTTTGCAAGCAGCACGGCATTGTCAAGGAAGACAGTGATTTGATTGAGTTCATTGTCAATGAACACCTGACCATGAGCCGGGTGGCGCAAAAGTCAGACCTGAGCGACCCAGATGTAATTACAGCGTTTGCCAAGCGCATGGGTGACGAGCGCCACCTGACCGCGCTGTACCTGCTGACGGTGGCCGACATCCGTGGCACCAGCCCCAAAGTCTGGAACGCCTGGAAGGGCAAACTGCTGGAAGACCTGTACCGCGCCACCTTGCGCGCATTGGGCGGCCATGCGCCTGACCTGCACGCCGAGATCGAGACCCGCAAGCGCGACGCCCTGGTGTTGCTGGCACTGCACGCCGAGCCTCACGAGGCTCACAAAGCGCTATGGGACACAGTCGATGTGGCCTATTTCATGCGCCATGATGCCAATGACATCGCCTGGCACACCCGCCAGATTGCTCGCCACGTCAACTCTGGCAAGACCATCGTTCGGGCGCGCATCTCGCCCCTGGGCGAGGGGCTGCAAGTGCTGGTCTACACCCCTGACCAGCCTGACTTATTTGCTCGCATCTGCGGTTTTTTTGACCAGGGCGGCTTCAGCATTCTGGATGCCCGGGTGCACACCGCCTTCAACCACTATGCGCTTGACACCTTCCAGGTGGTGGCCTCCAGCATTCCCGAGCACTACCAGGAGCTCGCCAGCATGGTGGAAAGTGAACTGAGCCGGGCCTTGGCGGACAACGGACCGCTGCCACCGCCCAGCCGGGGACGGGTGTCGCGCCGCGTCAAGAGTTTTCCGATTGCCCCACGCATCGCGCTGCGCCCGGATGAAAAAGCCCAGCGCTGGTTACTCAACATCTCGGCCAGCGACCGCCTGGGCTTGCTGTACTGCGTGGCCCGCGTACTGGCCAAACACAACATCAACCTTCAGCTGGCCAAGATCACAACCTTGGGTGAACGCGTGGACGACACGTTCCTGATCCAGGGCGCAGAGCTACAGCACAATCGCACGCAAATTGCGATTGAAAAGGAGTTGCTGGAGGCACTGGCTTAAAACAGGGTCATTTGCGCTGCGGGCCCTGGCTTCAGTTTAGTCATCAAGCGCCGCATCCAACCCTGGAAACAGCACCTCGGTAAATCCAAAGCGGGTGAAGTCCCGAACTCGCATGGGGTACAAGGTGCCGATCAGATGGTCGCACTCATGCTGCACCACGCGGGCGTGAAAGCCCTCCACTGTCCGGTCAATCGGGTCGCCATACTGATCAAAACCGGTGTAGCGAATGCGCGAGTAGCGCGGCACCACGGCGCGCAGTCCGGGCACGGACAGGCAACCCTCCCAGTCTTCAATCTCTGACAAAGTCGCGTCGCCGTCCATGGCAGGCAGCGGCGTAATGATCGGGTTGAGCAACACGGTTTTGGGCACCGGGGGTGCATCGGGGTAACGGGGGTTGCGCGCATCGGTACCAAAGATCACCAGTTGCAAATCCACCCCGATTTGCGGCGCAGCCAGTCCGGCGCCGTTGGCGGCCAGCATGGTGTCCAGCATGTCGGTGATGAGCAGATGCAACTCGTCGGTATCGAATTCAGTCACCGGGGGTGCAATGCGCAGCAGGCGCGCGTCGCCCATTTTCAAAATTTCACGAATGGTCATTAAGTAACTCCTGTAAACCAGCCTCGTCCAGCACCGCCACACCCAGCTCCTGGGCCTTGGTCAGCTTGCTGCCGGCCTCGGTACCGGCCACGACAAAGGTGGTTTTCTTGCTGACCGAACCCGCCACCTTGCCGCCCGCTGCCTCAATCAGGGCTTTGGCCTCGTCCCGGCTCAAGGTGGGCAGCGTGCCGGTGATGACAAATGTTTTGCCGCTCAAGGGCTGGGGCGTGACAGGCGCCGGCGGGCCCTCGGGCCAGGTCACGCCGCAGGCGCGCAGTTGCTCCACCACCTCGCGGTTGTGGGGCTGGTCAAAGAACAGACGCAGGCTTTTGGCGACGATGGGGCCGACATCATTGACCTGCAGGAGCTGTTCTTCAGTGGCGTCCATGATGGCGTCCAGATTGCCAAAGTGCCGCGCCAGTTCTTTGGCTGTGGCCTCGCCCACATGGCGAATGCCGAGCCCGAACAAAAACCGGGGCAAGGTGGTTTGCTTGGACTTCTCCAGCGCTTCGACGATGTTTTGCGCCGATTTGTCGGCCATGCGGTCCAGCGCTGCCAGGGCGCTGAGGCCCAGTCGGTATAAATCGGGCAGCGTGCGGATAACGTTGCCGTCGACCAACTGGTCCACCAGTTTCTCGCCCAAGCCCTCGACCTCCACCGCGCGGCGCTGCGCAAAATGCAGAATCGCCTGCTTGCGCTGAGCGCTGCAAAACAGCCCTCCGGTGCAACGGTAATCGGCCTCGCCCTCCTCCCGCACGGCCGCGCTGCCGCACACCGGGCACACGCGGGGCATGGTGAACACCTCACCGCGCTGGGCCAAAGCGGCATTGGTGGGGACCACGACGCTCACCACTTCAGGAATCACGTCGCCCGCACGGCGCACGATCACGGTGTCGCCCACCCGCACATCCTTGCGCCGGGCCTCGTCTTCGTTGTGCAGGGTGGCGTTGGTCACGGTTACACCACCCACAAACACCGGCGCCAGCTTGGCCACGGGCGTGAGTTTGCCAGTGCGCCCGACTTGCACATCAATGCCCAGAACGACCGTGAGTTGCTCTTGCGCCGGAAATTTGTGCGCCACGGCCCAGCGCGGCTCCCGGGTGACGAAACCCATGCGCCGCTGCAAGGCCAGGCTGTTAACCTTGTAGACCACACCGTCAATGTCATACGGTAAGGCATCGCGTTGCGCGCCAATAGTCTGATAGTACGCTACCAAATCAGAAGCACCTAAGGCAATAGATACGCCGGCTGCAACCGGAAAACCCCATATTTTCAGGGTTTGCAGCATCTCATGGTGCGTGGCAAACGACGGGCCACCCGCCTCGGGCGGTGTGACCTCGCCCAAGCCATAGGCAAAGAAGCTCAATGGGCGCTGGGCAGCAATGCCCGAGTCAAGCTGACGCACGGCACCAGCGGCAGCGTTGCGGGTGTTCACAAAGGTTTTCAGGCCTTTGGCGCGCTGCTTTTCGTTGAGCGCCTCAAAGTCCGCGCGGCGCATGTAGACCTCGCCCCGCACCTCCAGCACCGGCGGCACATCCGGCGGCAGGCGCAACGGGATCTGGCCGATGGTTCGAATATTCTGGGTGACGTCTTCCCCCATTTCGCCATCACCGCGGGTGGCGGCCTTTACCAGCACGCCCTGCTCGTAACGCAGGCTCATGGCCAGACCGTCAAACTTGGGCTCGGCCACGTACTCTACGGGCGGAGCGGATTCGTCCAGGCCCAACTCCCGGCGCACGCGGGCATCAAAATTCTGGGCGCCGCTGGCCTCCGAGTCGGTCTCGGTGCGGATGCTGAGCATCGGCACGGCGTGGCGCACGCTGGCGAACTGATCCAGAACCCCACCGCCCACGCGTTGGGTGGGCGAGTCCGGGGTGATCAGTTCCGGGTGCCTGGCCTCCAGGGCCTGCAGCTCCTTGAACAAGCGGTCGTATTCAGCGTCAGGAATGCTGGGCTCATCCAGCACGTAATAACGGCGGTCGTGCTCGTGAATTTGCTGCTTGAGTTGCTCCAGGCGGGTGGTCTCGGGTGCGTCTGGCGTGTTGAACAAATCCTGCGTTTGCATGGGGAGTGCGATCAAACCTCAATACTCAAGAAAAAAGGCGTCTTGCCAGGGCTGAGCCGGCCGACAAGTCACGCCGGTCCAAGGTGTCGTACAGGGTGCCCAGTTCGTTGCCAATCACGTCCATGGCTTCTGGTGGCAGGGTCAGTCCGTTGTCGTCGGTCACCACACCATCCATGCGCTCGGCCAGCGTCAAAGCAACTTCTCGCATGCGCTCAAAGGGCCGCTCGGCCCGGTCAACTTGGGGCACATCCAGGCTGATGGCGACTTCCCGAATAGCGGACTGCGACATGTCTTCAGCCATGGCCGCCTGGGCATCAAACAGCAGGCCCAGCATGGGCGGCAGACCCGCCTGGCTGGCCGGCAGCAGCATGCGCCCCGGAATCACACCCGCAACAAAACCCAGATGGGCGGCATTTTGCTGCACGTAGCCGGGGCTCCAGGCCGAGTTGCGGGCGCGCACGACAAAGCCCAGTTGCGCATCGTGGTCACCGGCAAAATGGTCAAGCTCGCGGGCACGGGCGACTTCCTCGCGCATCTCGGGGAACTCGGGCGTGCCGTTGATGGCGTCACAAAACGCCTGGGTCTTGATCACAAACTCCGAATATTCGATCTCATTGAGCGCACCTGAGCGGTTCGCCAATTGCACTCCTGCCTGAAAAGACAAATAGCGCTGGCCAGCCAGTGGCACTTCCCAACTCTTGGAGGCAGCATTGAACCCCTCTATGGCAAAGGGTTTGCTGCCGGCGCGCCGGGTGGCGGGCATGGCAGCGAGCGCAGCATCTCCCGAGACGGGGGTCTCCAGCGCAATCGGTGCGATCACGTCAATAAGGGCGTCCATGGTCGGGCGCTTTTCCGGCGTTGGCAGGGGAAAGTTGACCACGTCAAAAGCCGCCATATCCAGACCGGGCTCAATGCCCGCGCCCAAGGCCGTCTCGCTCCCGGCGGGTTTGGCGCCTTCTTCGGGAACGGCTTGGCGGGGTCGATTTTTGCGCGCTGTCCAGACCGCGTGCGCGGCCATGACTAGCAGCAACAAGCCACCCAGGACGATCAGGCCCATTTGCAAAGTACTCATGGGCATCACGCGCTCTCCACCATTGAAATAGCAGACTCCATATCCACCGCGACGATACGCGACACACCTTGTTCCTGCATAGTGACCCCTATCAATTGTTTGGCCATTTCCATGGCAATCTTGT
>JAUXQA010000197.1 GCA_030683195.1 Rhodoferax sp.
GCAGGGAGCCTGCGAACA
The DNA here is from genome assembly GCA_030683195.1 of Rhodoferax sp. Classification (GTDB taxonomy): domain Bacteria; phylum Pseudomonadota; class Gammaproteobacteria; order Burkholderiales; family Burkholderiaceae_C; genus Rhodoferax. Next base: position 19 of record JAUXQA010000197.1, read on the forward strand.
ACAAGTTGCTGCGACCGATGGCAATCGGGAGAATCTGGTTATCGATCCAGTTGTTATCGATCGGCAATTGCCCGTCATCCAGAAATTGCGTGAGCGCACCCCAACGCTTGAGGCTGTAATCAAGTGCTTTTGCGGTGGCGGACCCATCCGTTATTTTTTGCCGCTGCAACAGCATCCACTCTTTGAATGCATCAGCCAACGGTTTTGACCTGGCTTGACGGATTTGCAAGCGCTCTTGAGCATTGAGGTGTTTGGCCTCCCGCTCCACGTCATAGAGTTGACTGATATAAGCACAGGCCTGACCTGCAATCTGGCTCTTGCTGCTCACATGCAGATCAAAAAACTTACGCCGCGAATGGGCCATGCAGCCCGCCTCCGTGATGCCACCGACAAATCCCGCTTTATAACCCGCACTATGTGTTGCAACACATAGCGCTGGTTATGTTGCGGCCAAAGATATGTTGCGCCAGACCAGATTCCCATGCAATTTAGGTCATCGCTGGTCGATTGACACCACATAACTTACAGTGCCTGCTGTCAGTCCTTCTTAACTTCAAAGGACTGTTATGTTCGAAATTCTCGTCAGCACGGCCTGGGCTCTTTCCCGCCATCGTGATGGTCCATTTGCCACGGAGCGGCATCGGTATTTACAGCATTGCGCTGATCAGGGGGGCACCCCAAAGTCCCTTCGCTTGAAGGCCCGGTCAATTCTGCGGGTTGCTGAGCACATGTCGCCTGATGACTTTGGGCATGTCGATGCACACCGGTTGCATGAGATTATTCTCGAATCTGTCTCGCCAGCAATACCGATACCGACGACAGCCGCCACACTCTTGAGTTGCGCGCGCCCATGGTTGAAGTACCTTGGCTGGTGGCCGCAGGCACAGGAATCAATCCAGTTTGCACCGGTTCTGAACAATTTCGTTACCTGGATGCGCGATGAACGGGGCCTGTCGCCATGCACTATCGAGCAGTGGCGCTACCGCACATCGAAGTTCTTGCAATGGTGCAGCGACACCGGTCATGACCTGGCGACGCTCCAGCCACCAGACATCGACGCGTACTTCGTGACTTATGGCGCACGGCGGTGGTCTCGCATCTCGGCCGGCCATATCGCCAAGATGCTGCGCGTGTTTCTTCGGCACGCTGCCAGCACCGGCACATGCAGTGCTGCGCTGGCTGGCTCAATTCAAGGGAATAAGCAATATGCCCTGGAGTCGCTGCCGTACGCCCTGGGCTGGGATGATGTCAGACGTGTGATCGCCACTGCCAGCGGGGACACCGAGCGTGACATCCGCGACCGCGCGATATTGCTATTGTTGTCTGTCTACGGTCTTCGCCGGGGAGAGGTCGCATCCCTTCGGCTCGACCAGATAGACCACGCGGGCGCGCAGCTGCATATCTGGCGACTCAAACGTCGCCAACCCCAGGTTTACCCACTCGTGCCATCGGTGGGCCAGGCGCTCAGGCGGTACATCAACGACGCTCGGCCCAACGTGACGCACGCAGAGGTCTTCATTCAAACCAAAGCGCCCAGAATACCCATCCTCGCCACGGCCATTTACACCATCGTCAGCCGACGACTGCGCGCGCTCGATATCCAGGTCGCTCACCTCGGGCCTCACGCACTGCGTCATTCGTGCGCGGCCAAACTGCTGGCCGACGGACTGACCCTCAAGGAAATCGGGGACCACCTCGGTCATCGCAGCACCTCGGCCACGATGACTTACACCAAGGTTGACCTGGCCGCACTGCGTCAGGTGGGCGACTTTGACCTCGGGGGTCTGCAATGAACACCAGTGATGTCATTAAAGTTTACCTCGCCACCCGGCGAGCCCAGAGAGTTCAGCTTCGAAGTGGTGCCCGCGCACTTGGCCAGTTCGCACGTGAGACTGGCAATATTGCGCTGCAAGACGTGACGCCGTCGGCAGTGGCTACGTTCTTGCGTGGCCGCGGCGCACTCAGCGCATCCTGGACGACGAAGTTCAGACTGCTGGCGGGCTTGTACCGATTCGCTCTGGCACGAGGCTACGCAGCGGCGTCGCCCCTGCCTGAGTTCAAACCAAAGTTGCCGCCACAGCAAACTCCTTATGTGTATTCCCACGCTGAGTTACAGCGCTTGCTCAATGCTACCGATATTGTGAGTTCCGGGTGCAGCCGTCTTCAGGCCATGACTTATCGAACCCTACTGCTCGTGCTGTACGGCGCAGGGCTAAGAATCAGCGAGGCCATCGGGCTCACGGTGGCCGACATCGATCTCGCTGAGCGTGTGTTGACCATTCGGAACACGAAGTTTTACAAGACCCGCCTGGTTCCAATCGGAGTGCAACTGGCAGCGGCTTTGACAGCCTACTCCGTCCAGCGAAGCACATTACCTTTACCCAAAGGCCAGGACTCCGCGTTCCTGTGCTCACGCTCTGGATGTCGCCTGACCTACCAGCATGTTGTTACGCTGTTCCAGCGAGTCCGCTCGGGAGCCAGCATCGTCTGCCCACCAGGTGAGCTGCGACCGCCGCGACTCCATGACCTTCGCCACACAGCAGCGGTTCATCGTGTCCTGGCTTGGTACCGCTCGGGCAAGGACGTCCAACAACTCTTGCCCCACCTTGCGACCTACCTCGGACACGCTGATATCGCGTCAACCCAGCGGTATCTGCAAATGACACCAGAGTTGTTGCAGGAGGCCAGCCTCCGATTTGCCGCGTATGCCCAGTGTGAGAATGTGCAGGAGATCGATCATGCGTAATCACAGCTTGCTTGGACCCTGGGTGCGGCGCTTCTTGCTGGAATACCTGGTCGCCGAGCGCAACTTGGCGCGTAACACGCAAGCAAGCTACCGCGACACATTGACCCTGCTGCTGCCGTTCGTCAGCCACCAGGCGGCGGTGTCGATCGAGCGCCTGGCGGTGCATGATGTGTCGCCAGACAAGGTGCGGGGGTTCCTTGATTACATTGAGCGCGAGCGGGGCTACGGTGTGGTCACGCGCAACCAGCGCCTGAGCACCATCCATTCGCTGGCCAGTTTCATCGGCATGCGCTCGCCTGAGCATCTGGACTGGTGCTCGCAGGTGCGATCGGTTCCTTTTAAAAAGTCCGTCAAGACGGTTATCGGATACCTTGATAAGCCTGAAGTCGAGGCACTATTACGTGCTCCAGATCGCCGCACACCGCTTGGTTCACGCGATCACGCGCTGTTGCTATTTCTCTACAACAGCGGCGCCCGAGCCGATGAGGCTGCATCTCTTCGGGTGAGCAACCTTCAACTGGGCACCTCGGCGTCTGTGCGTATCCTCGGCAAGGGAGCCAAGTGGCGGGTCTGTCCTTTGTGGCCCGTCACGGTGGCTGCCTTGCGACCGTTCATCGTCGCCAAGGGCGCTGACGATCAGGTGTTCTGTGGGCGAACCGGAGAACCGTTGACGCGGTTCGGGGTACACCGCATCGTGGTGGCCTGCGCTACGGCTGCGGCCCAGGGGGTCGCGTCAATGCAGACCAAGCGAATCAGTCCTCACACGATGCGACACACGACAGCCGTTCATTTGCTTCGTGCTGGGGTCGACATCAACACCATTCGGGCCTGGCTGGGCCACGTCTCGCTGGACACGACACATATTTACGCCGAAGTTGATCTTGATATGAAGGCCAAGGCGCTGACCAGCGTGGACATCACAGATCTGCCAACTGGCGCGCGGGTGGTTAGTGCAACATCCTTTCTGTAAATTCTCCGAGCATTGAACCTGGCGGTTCTCGGTTCTGTGAATTTTTAAAACAGGCCCCAGCCAGGCCGCCGGAGGCCCCCCCTGTGGGACTCACGACAGAAAGAAATATCATGGCCCAAAGAGCCAACCTCGAAGAAGTTTCCCATCCTCTGCATGAAGCCTATGCATGCCTACTCTCCAATGGCCTGGATGGCGCGGGTGAAGCCCTGCGCATTCTGGTTAATGAAGCCTCGCGCATTGAGCGTGCCCAGCATTTGCAGGCCATGCCCTACGAGCGCAGCGCCCAGCGCGTCGACCAAGCCAATGGCTACAAGCCCAAAACCATGCTCACCCGCATGGGCGAGATCACCTTTGAGGTGCCCCAGGTGAGATCGGGCGGCTTTTACCCCAGCGCCCTGGAGCGTGGCAGTCGCTCGGAGCAGTCCGTCAATCTGGCGTTGGCCGAGATGTACGTCCAATGGGTATCTACCCGCAAGGTCATCGAAGTGCTGCAAAAGCTGGTGGGTCCTGAGGTCAGTATCTCCTCGACCCAGATCAGCCGCTGCGCGGAGAAATTGGATGTCGGGCTTGAAGCCTGGCGCAACCGCCCATTGGACGAGACCCCCTATGTGCTGCTGGACGCCCGTTATGAGCGCGTACGTGAAGCCGGCCAGGTGGTGGATTGCGCCGTATTGGTGGCCGTGGGCGTGACCGCCAGCGGACACAGACGGGTGCTGGGGGTATCGGTTGCGTTATCGGAGGCAGAAGTGCATTGGCGTGCGTTTCTGGATAGCCTGATAAAGCGTGGCCTGCGTGGGGTCAAGTTCATTGCCAGTGATGACCATGCGGGCTTGAAGGCTGCACGCAAGGCCATGTTTGCAGGGGTGCCATGGCAGCGATGCCAGTTTCACCTACAGCACAACGCGCAGGGCTATGTCTCCAAGCTCGACCAGCGCATACCCGTGGCGCGCACGATTCGCTCGATCTTTAACGCACCCGACGCCAATGAAGCCACCCGGCTTCTGGGCTTGGCCATGGAGGGATGGCGCAAAGAGCACCCCAAGCTGGCAGCGTGGGCTGAAGAGAATCTGGCCGAGGGCTTTGCGGTGTTCGGCCTACCGCCCGAACATCGGGTACGCATGCGCACCACCAATGGAGTGGAGCGACTCAATAAGGAAATCAAACGCAGAACGCGGGTCGCTACCTTGTTTCCCAATTCGGCGAGTTGTTTGAGACTGGTGAGCGCCATCCTGGCTGAACAAGATGAGGAGTGGATGACCGCAAAAATCTATCTGACCATGAAACCCTGACTCGGCGCGTAAACACCACATCTCAGAACCAGTTCGCGGAATTTACAGAAGAAAAGTTGCTTTATC
>JAUXQA010000198.1 GCA_030683195.1 Rhodoferax sp.
AGGGGGTAGCGCATGGCAAGGGGGCCCGGTCTCAGCGTGAGGGTGTGAAGGTGTCAGGCGCGGCGCCCAGGGGTTTGGGCGTGGTGGGTGGCTGCGAGCCGGGCAATATGGGCAACTGGGGGCCTTCGTTGATCGGCACCAGCAGGCTCGGCTCGGGTTGGGCCTCTTTCATGCCGGCGCGCATCACGTCATAGCGGTCCATTGACAGGCGGCCGGTGGCCGTGTTGTCGCGCACCACGACGGGACGCAAAAACACCATCAGGTTGGTTTTGGTGCGCCCGCGCGCCTCGCTCTTGAACAGGTTGCCAAACAGCGGTACATCGCCCAAGCCAGGTACCTTTTCTTGGGAGCCGGAGTATTTGTCTTTGAGCAAGCCGCCCAGAACCACGATGTTGCCGTCGTCCACCAACACAGTGGATTCGATCGTGCTCTTGGTGGTGGTAGGGCCGTTGGCCGCCGTTTCGGTGCCCGCCTTGACCTGCGAGTTTTCCTGGAAAACCACCAGCTTGATGGTGCCGTTTTCGCTGATCTGGGGCCGGATTTTCAGGGTCAGGCCCACGTCCTTGCGCTCAATGGTTTGAAACGGGCTCACCGAGCCGCCTGAACTGCTGCCCCCCGTGTTGGTGAACTGGCCGGTGACAAAGGGCACGTTTTCGCCGATAACGATTTTGGCCTCTTCGTTGTCCAGTGTCAGCAAATTGGGCGTGGAGAGCACGTTGCCCGTGCCGCTGGTCTCCAGAAAGCGCGCCAGAAAGCCCAGTACATACACCCCATTGGTTTTGTGCGCCAGCCCGAAATTGGCACCGGTGCCGATGGCCGGCGCGCCGCTGGCGATGGACGTGGTTACGTCCAGAATATTGCCGCTGATCTTGCTGATGGAGTTGCGCAAAAAGTTCGTGCCCAGCAGGCCGATGTTGGTGCTGCCCGCGCCACCCAGCGCGCCCTGCCACTGGATGCCGAATTCGTCGGCCCGGTCGGCGCTGACCTCGGCAATCATGCTTTCCACAAACACCTGGGCGCGACGGCCATCCAGCTGGTCAATGACCGCGCGCAGCTGGCGGTACTGCGGCTCCGGGGCGGTGATGATCAGGGCGTTGGTGGCGGTGTCGGCCTGAATTTGCCCACCGGATGTGGCTGCGGCGCCAGCTGCACTGCTGGTGCTGGTCGCGCTGGCTGCACTGCCGCTCAGGGGTGAGCCGGTGATGCCGGCCGGCGTGGCGCTGCGGGCCTCACCCGACATGGCGGCCCGCAAAGTGGCAGCCAATTTGGTGGCATCGGCATTCTTGAGGTACACCACATGGATGTTGCCTGCCGCGCTACCCGCTGCAGAGGGTTGGTCGAGTTTTTCGACCAGCGCCTTGACCAAGGCCACGCGGGCCGGGTTGGCCGCCCGCAAAATCAGGGCATTCGAGCGCGGCTCGGCTACCAGCAGGGTTTTGAACGAGGTGTCGGCCTGGCCAGCCCCGGCCACGGCGCCACCCGACGACTCCACCAGCCGCAGCACCAGCGGCGCCAGATCCGACGCAATCGCATGTTTGAGGGGCAGCACCTCCACATCGGTGGCGTTGGACACGTCCATGGCGGCAATGATGCGGGCCATGCGGCGCAGGTTGTCGGCGTAGTCGGTGATCACCAGCGAGTTGTTGCCCGGGTTCACGTTGATGGTGTTGTTGGGGCTGATCAAGGGGCGCAGGATGGGCACCAGGTTGTTGGCGGACTCGAAGTTGAGCCGGAAAATCTGGGTCGTGATCTGGTTGCCACTCGGCCCGCCCTGCAGGCCGTCACTGAGAATGACCGAGCCGCTTTGCAGCTTGGCATCGGCCTCCGGCACCACTTTGTAGAGCCCGGCCGACTCCACCATGGTGAAGCCCTGCAGGCGCAGCGCGGTCAGAAACTGGCTCATGGCCACCGCAGGTTTGACCGGTCGCTCGGTGACCAGGGTGATGGTGCCCTTGACGCGCGGGTCCACCACCACATTGGCGCCGGTGATGCCGGCCATGGCCCGCGCCACAGCTTCAATCTCGGCATTGTTGAAGTTCAGCGTGACGGGTTCACCCGGTTTCAGGGCGGCAGGCGTTTGGGCCCATGAATTTAAGGGAAATAGGGTTGTAGCCGGCATGATGAAAGCACTGACAGCTATTGAATAAATAGCAATCTGCGCTGGCCGGAAAAAGGGGGATTTCATTCGGATTCAACCTACTTTGATGATGGCGCGAGCGCCGTCGCGCCGCCCGATGATGTTCAGAAGATTCGACAAGGCGTCCTGGTGCTCGGGGGCAGCACTGGCCACGCCGTCAAACCGGAACCGTCCGCCTGCCCATTGGCCCGTGCCGGACAACTGCAGGCGGCCCTCCCGGGTTTCCAGTTGGAGCACAGGCTCGGCGCCCCCCTGAAGGATGACGCGGTAGCTGCCCATGGGTTTGAGCGTGGACAGGCGGGAAGAAATGTTGTCGGCGTCCAGCTGCAGGCGTCCGGTCATCGCCATGCGCCCATTCGCCCATTGCAGGCTCAAGCCCTGGGTGGTCAAGGCGAGTTGACCCTCGATCTGGACCGTGTTCCAGGGGGTGCCGAGGCCGGTGAGCCATTGCGCGGGCCACTGGGAGACGCTGTCCGCCAGAACCAATTGCGCGCCGCTCCAGCTGGGAATCAGGTTCAGGCGCCAGGCTTGTTGCATGCAGCAATCGGCCTGCAGTTTGACTTGCAGGCCGTTGGGGGCGGGCTGGATCAGCCAGCTCACCCGGCCGGGCAAGGTGGCTGCGGCCTGGCTGCCCGCGCCGCCGGTGAGGGTGAGTTTGGTCGAGCCGCTCCAGACCGTGCCCCGGGCCTCCTGGAACACAAGCCGCCCCTGGCTGCTTTGCTGCAGTGCCGCCGTGAGCCAGCGCGCAGGCGCCTGAAAAAGCAGAATCAGCAGCAGACCGGCCAGTGCGCCCGCCAAGGCCCAGCCCCAAGGGGCTTTGCTGGCTGTGGACGAGGTGGACGCGGAGGCGTGAGGACGGGTGAGACGGGCCATGGTGAGAGTAGAGGCTAGCGGTCCACGCCTAGCGTGTGCTCAAGATGAGCACCATCGCGCCATCCCACGTGCCGGCGGCATTGCGTACCAGACGCGCCTCTGTGGGGGAGACGCGTGCCGTCAGGCGCGCTTGCGTCAGCCACTGGGCTACTGCATCTGCAGATGCTCCCTTGAGGGTGAGCGTCACCCGGTCCCCGACCACGGTCAGCTGCGCATTCGGCCCCAAGGTTTTGACCGAGGCTTCCAGCAAACGCCGCGATTCGGCCAACGTCAATGGGGGTTGGGCCTGGAGGGCTTTGGCCTGCTGTTGCAGGCGCTGCATTTGCTCAAGTTGTGTGTCAAGAAGCCGCTGCTGCTGGGGTGCTGTGCGCAGGGTTGAGAGTGCCGGCGCCAGCGCCACCCACCACAGCAAGGCACCCAACACCAGGGCGAGTGCCGCCAGCACGGCGTGTTGTTCGCGCCGGGCCAGGGCGCTCCATCGGGCTATCAGCACAGGCGGGAGTGTCATGGTGTGTTGCCTGGTCTGATGAGCAGGCTGTCCCGGTCGGGGGTGGCCAGGTAGCCCTGGGCTTTCATTTTGAGGGCGATTTGCTCGACTTCCTGAGGTTGCAGCGTCAGCCCCCGCAGGCGAAGCTCGCCCGCTGCGAATTCAATCCCGCTGGCGACCGTATTTGGCGGGGCGGATGCGCCGAACAAGGCCATCATGGTTTCGATGTCGCGTCCGGTGGGGGCGCCGCTCATCTGCTGCAGGATCGCCACTTCCCGCGCCATTTGAATGGGCGCATCCACCACCACCTGAACACCGGGAAAGGTGCTGGTGAGTGTGTTGCGAACGGCGGTGCGCTGAGCTTGAATGGCCGCCTTTTCGCGCCAGGCCAGGGTGTTGAGACCGGCGATGTTCACCGCCACCAGCGCTATCAGGGCCAGGCGCGCAGCACGCCAGCGGGGTGCCCGCAGGAAGTTGGCCAGGGCCGCGAAGACGCCTTTGAAGGCGCGGCTACGGCCTGATTGCACCAGATCAAATTGCGCCAGATCCCAAGGCGACGCGCTGGCTTGCAGGCGCCGAAGTGCGGCTTGTTGCAAGGCAACGGGGCGCTTGAAGAGTTGATCGGCCAGTTCGGCCACAGCGGGCTCGGCCACGATGGTATGCGCCTCGGGCCAGTTCAGCAAAGCCACTGATTCCGCCGACAAGGGCCAGTTGGATACGCCGCCGCGACCCGTAAAAACCAGGTGCGCGGCCCCGGGTTCGCCCACCACATGAAGCACATCGGCCGGTGCATCGGGGGCAAACTCGGGTACCACCCGGCTCACCTTCAGGCCGGCCATCTCCAGCGTTTGAAGGGCGGTGCGCAGCCAACTGCGGTCACACACCGCCACCCAGATGGGTGCGTTGGGTTGGGGATCAGGCGCGATCGCAAAATGGAGTTGCGAGGTCTCGTCGAGCAGACGGTCTTCCAGCAAGCCTTCGAGCACGGCGCGCAGGCGCGGGGTGCTTTTGTCCTGGAACATGCCTTTGCCCAGCGTGCCCCGGGGCAACTGCACCTCGTGCCACGACAGGTGATGTGGCGCGATCAGGGCCACGACTTCGGCATCTTTGGGCCGGGGTAGCAGGCCTAACGGCGCACGCGACACATCGCCTGGCGTCACGCCATCAGGCGTCAACAGGTAGTCGTATCCGGCGTTGTCAGCGGATGGATGGGCGGGGAGGGTGACGATCAGGGTAGGCATGGATGGCTCAGCCGGTCATTGTAGGGGGGGCTGGGCCTGTGCCACGCCGCGCTGGCGCCACAGTGTTTTGACTGTCAGACCATCGCGCTGCACCACGGATTGCTCTTGCACCACCGTCTGCCCTACCCGCAGGTTTCCCTGCACTTCAAAGAACCTTGATGCGACGCTGTGTTGGTTGCCATCGAACTGCGCGGCCTCATTGCGCCCTGCTTTGGCGGCCTCGGCCAGCGTCGCCAGATGCGTGATGTTGCGAGCCTGCACCAGGGCCTGCGCATTGGCTTGGTCAAAGGCGGGCACGCACGCGTAAATGACCTCAGCCGATGCCGTATTCATGTTGACCGGTGTGCGCACCGGCAGCAGCGTGATGAACGGGCGCACAGCGGCCAGGGTGCCGGGCGACAACCCGGCCCAAGCCAGTTGGTCGGTGTCGCGGGGCAACAGGGGCGCGTCGCTCAGGCTGGATGTGCTGGCGGCCACGCCTGGTGTTGGGCTGGCAACCTGGGCCCGCAGCAGGGTGTCGGTCAGGGCGGCCAACTCGTTGGCGGGCAGGTTCAGCAGCTCAAAGAGCCGGGAAAACGCCAATTGGCTGGGTTCATGAATTTTGCCGTCCTGCACCAGGTTGGTGACGTTGAGACGGGACTGCAGGTCGATGATGTGGCCGGACAAAAAGGCTTCTTCCGTGTCGTCACTGGTTTGGGCGTTGGTGCGGTCTGCGGCTAGAAACGTGGATAACCGGGCTTCTTCCAGGGGCACTGCCCAGGGCTCGGCCAGATGGTCTGCCCCGCCTTTGCGGGCATCCTCGCGCAGGATCAGGCGCGCCCAGTCTTGTGCGCCCGTGAGGATCCAGGCTGACTGGGTGCGGCCTCTTTGCGCAGCCTCCACCTCCACACTGCGCCACTGCTGCCACAGGGTGGCAGAGGCCAGTGAGGCGACCAGTACCACGGTCAGCATGGCGGTCAGGATGGCCGCGCCGCGTTGCGAGTTGGGCACCTGGCGTGTCATTTGCCGCCCTCCACGCCGGGGCGCAGCCAGTCGCGTGTCAGCGTGCCGTGGATGGCCTGGCCAGGTGGGAGGGTCAGCACCAGGCGCACGCCGTCGGGAACCTGGGAGTCCGTTGCCGCGGCCAGTCCTGTGGCGGTTGAGGTGCCCGCGCTGGACATGGGGTTGCTCCAGGCATCACTGCGGTAGTAAAAAATCTGCCACTGCTCCAGGGGCACCAGCCGGACCTCGCGCAGGCGACCCTCGTCGCTGGGGTTTTGGGCCCAGATCGCTGCTTTTTGCCAAGCCGCCTGAACCTCGCCACGGCTTCGCAAGGGGGGGGACTGCCAGCGCAACCATTGCCCCTGGCCATCCACGGCGCGTCGCGACCAAGCCACCACGTTCAGGCCTTCGCCAGGATCCGAGGCGCTTCGGCGCAACAAACGCAGCGCGCGGCCGTCCCAGTCCAGGTTGGGCATGGCGGGCTGGGTGGCCAGGGCGTCCAGGTCTGCGCCCCATTGGCCAAGTGCGGCCTGCAGGGTCAATACCTCATCGGAATGCTGGCGCATTTGGGACTGCGCCCGCGTCATGCCGTCCAGGCCGCGCCAACTCAGGGCGGCCATCAGGGCCATCAGGCTGATGGCCACCAGCAGCTCAATCAGGGTGAAGCCGCGAAATCGGCGTTGTTCTGCCAAGGGCTTGCATAGAGGCATGGGCTTCCTGTGGGGCTGCATCAGTAGCGACCCACCACGGTGGACAAGCGCAGCACGGGCACCTCATCCTTGAGCACTTGAGCGTCAACGCGGCTGAAATTGGGGTTGGGCGTAGCGCGCACGGCCAGGGCTACGGCAAAGTCCTGGCCCGCCTGGGTGCATGGGATGACGGTGTCGCCCACGCCCGGCATCTGGCGGGCCAGGCGCACCTTGATGAGTTCGTTTTCTGCGCAAATCTGGCCCAGCAAGATGTCGGACTGGCGCTGCGCATGGCGGGTCAGGGCGTTGGTGGCCTGCAAACCGGCCATCAGGGCAATGGCCACAATGCTCAAGGCCACCAGCACTTCCACCAGAGTGAATCCCCGTGCAGGGCGGCTCGGGGCGAAGGGTTTGCTTGCAGTCACAGCGTTTTTTGGGGGGGTCAGGGCGTGGCCGGGGCCAGGGCAAAGGGCCGCACACCGTCGGTGGCAATGCGCACTTGGCGGTTATTCTGATTGTTGGAGGTCAGCACCACGGACTGGGGACCGATGATGGGCTCGGGGCCCAGCAGCAGTGCGGCACCCTGGTCGGGGTTGGTCTGGCTCACTGCCCGGGTGTCGGGGTCTAGCCATTGTTGGGGCAGCTCGGTGGATGCCAGGCCTTCAAACCGGAAGCCACCGGGCTGCGCTCGCCACTTCACGGGCACGCCGCTGACCTGGGAGCGAGCCCGGGCGGACTCCAGCAACGCGGCCAGTCGCTCGGCCTCGCGGTCCAACTGGACTTGGGAGGAGTCACGCATCGAGAAGCCGACGCCCACCGAGACCAGAGCCACAATGACCAGGACCACCAGCAACTCCAGCAGCGTGAACCCCTGGGTTGTGGCCCTACTGCCAGCTTCCAACGTCTGCATTGTTACCTTCGCCCCCGGCCTGTCCGTCGGCGCCGAATGACATCACGTCGACCTCGCCTTTGAGGCCGGGGTTGATGTAGAGGTAAGCCCGACCCCAGGGGTCCGTGGGCAGCTTGTCAAGGTAAGACTTCCAGTTAACGGGAACTGGGGGGCTGGTGGGCTTGGTCAGCAGAGATTGCAGGCCTTGCTCGGCTGTTGGAAAGCGCTGATTGTCCAATTTGTAGAGTTTGAGGGCCTGCATCAGGTTGTTGACATCGGTGCGTGCTGCGGTCACACGGGCATCATCGGCCCGGTCCAGCACATTGGGCACAATCAAGGCGGCCAACACGCCAATGATCAAGAGGACGACCATCAGTTCAATCAGCGTGAAACCGCGTTGAACCGAGTGGCGCAGGGTGGCAAAAGGGGCGTTCATGGGGATGGATTCACTCATAAGACTGGGTCGCATCAATGATAATCGACCCATGCAAGCCTATCCGCATCCCCTCTGGTCTTTACGGATCACCACCTTTGCCCTGGCCGCCCTGGCAGCCGCCAGCGCGGCGTACTGGGTATTGAACGGGGTGGTCGTTGCGCCTCCGGGTCCGGTGGTGGCCCTCGCCATGTCCGGCCCGCCTCAGGTGGACCCGCAAGCGGTCGCGCGTCTCTTGGGCGGTGGCGGTGCTGGCGCCAAGGCAGCTTCCCCGGCACAGGTGGCGCCGAGCCGCTACGCCCTGACGGGGGTGGTAGCAGGCAGCAGCCAAAGGGGTTATGCGCTGATTTCCGTGGATGGCCAGCCCGCCAGGCCTTTCCGGGTGGGAAGCCCGGTCGGGGATGCCTTGGTGTTGCAAGCGGTCAGCGCTCGCAGTGCTGTGTTGGGTGCCACAAGGGAAGCACCCGCCGCGCTGACGCTGGACTTGCCGCCCCTGGCGCCCCGCTAGGCGTCCGGCGCGGTGTGTGGTGGTTTGTTGGCCAGCCACTGCATGAGCGCAGCCAGCGGCAGGGGGCGACTGAAGAGGTAACCCTGCCCCTTATGGCAGCGCAGTTTGCGCATCATTTCAGCTTGCCCGGTGGTCTCTATTCCTTCAGCAACGGTCTTCATGCCCAGCGCCTCCGCGACCAAGATCGTTGCCTCGATCAGCACGCGGTGGTAGTCGCTGTTTTGCGCCACGCTCACAAAAGACCTGTCGATCTTCACAGTGTCCACCGGCAGCTCATGCAGGCAGGATAAGGACGAGTAGCCGGTGCCAAAGTCATCCAGCGCCAGCGAGACGCCCAGCGCCTTGAGTTCGTGCAGCCGGGTTTTGATGGATTCGTCCTGGGCGGCCAGGCTCTCGGTCACTTCCAGTTGCAGCTGGGCGGCCTCCATGCCGCTGGCACGCAGGACATCGCGTACGTTGCTGGCCAGACCAGGTTCACGCAGTTGGGCGCGTGACAGGTTGACCGACACCGTGGGCGGCGCTTGACGGCCGAGTTGAGCCTGCAACAGCGCGAATTCCGAGCAGGCTTTTTGTAATACAAAGTGACCAATGAGCGTGATCAGGCCGCAAGCCTCGGCCAAAGGTATGAACTCGACGGGTGACACCAGTCCGCGCACGGGGTGTTGCCAGCGCACCAGAGCCTCCAGACCCGTGACCGACCCATCTCCCAGATCGATCAGCGGCTGGTACACCACAAACAACTCACCCCGGATCAAGGCACGGCGCAGTTCGGACTCCATCACCACATCGTCACGGACGCGTTTGTGCATGGCCGCCTCAAACATCACATAGCGGCCACGCCCGGTGCGCTTGGCCTCGTACATGGCAATGTCAGCATCGCGCAGCACCGCCTCGACATCGTCACAGGAGTGGGTCGAGGTCACGATGCCGATGCTCACACTGGAGTGGACCGTGTGGGGGCCAATCAGGTACGGCTGGGCCAGCACATCAAGCAAGCGTCCTGCCACCAACTCGGCATCCAGGTCCCCCCGAATGTCATCCAGCACCACCACAAATTCATCACCACCCAAGCGGGCCGCCATGTTTTTGAAATCGCTGCTTTGGGTGTAGGCATCTCCGGGGCGCAGGCTGTGTTCCAGGCGCTGGGCGATCTGGCGCAGCAGTTCGTCGCCCACGCTGTGGCCCAAGGTGTCGTTGACTTGCTTGAACCGGTCAAAATCCATGAACAAGACCGCAAAACAGTAACCTGGCTCCCGTTTGGCCCGCTCCAGGGCCAAATTCACCCGCTCCATCACCACGCTGCGGTTGGGCATCTGGGTCAGGCCATCGGTACGCACGCTTTGGCGCAGCTGCTCTTCCAGGGCCTTGTGGGCATTGATGTCCAGGCAGACACCGGCCATGAGCAGGGGTTTTCCGCGCGGGTCGCGTTTGACGACCGTGCCGCTGAACATCATCCAGACCCACTGGCTCAGGTCATTTTTGAGCCGAATTTCCATGCGATGCTGGATATCTGGATTTTTCAAGTGCTTCATCACCGAGGCCAGCCAGGGGCCCAGGTCGCTCGGGTGGACCCGTGAGTTCCAGGCGTGCGATGTCATTTCAAGCCCGGCGCGACTGGTTCCCGTGATCTCCAGAAAGCGGTCATTGCAGGCCATCCGGTCGTGGGCAATGTCCCACTGCCAGGTGCCCAAGCCCGCACCATCCACTGCCAGGGTCAGCAGCTGTTGCTGAACACGCTGTTCCGTGACATCAATGGTGGATGACACCACGCCGGACAGTTCACCCTGCTCGTCCAGCAAGGGCTCGGTGTTCACCATGAACCAGCGCAACTCGCCTGACGGGAGAATGTGTCCGACCGACTCGCCTCGCAAGCCTTTGCCGGTACGCAGGGTGCGTGCCGTGGGTAACTCGTCGGGTGTGTAGGGTGTGAGGTCGTCGCGGACGCTGGGGGCCACAGCAGAAAGTGAGGCCAAATTCATCAATTGGTCGCGCGTCAGCCCCGTGATCTCGCACGCTGTGGTGTTGCAGTCAAGAATGGTGCCGGTCAGGGACTGCACGACCACGCCCACCGGCAGGGCGTTGAACAACGCCAGGCGTTCCAGGTCTGGCGAGCGACGCGAGTCCTGGCTCACTTTGTGTCAGCCCAGCGCAACCCGCATGGCATCGATGACCGATTTGTAGTCCGGCTTGCCAAAAATGGCGCTGCCTGCCACAAAGGTGTCTGCGCCAGCATCGGCCACGCGGCGGATGTTGTCGATCTTGATGCCGCCATCGACTTCCAGGCGAATGTCTTTGCCGCTGGCCGTGATGCGGCGGCGCGCGTCTTCGATCTTGCGCAGGGCCGAGTCGATGAAGCTTTGGCCGCCAAAGCCGGGATTCACGCTCATGATCAAGATCAGGTCGATGTCCTCAATCACCCAGTCCAGCACATCCAGCGGTTGCGCGGGGTTGAAGACCAGCCCGGCCTTGCAGCCTTTGGACCTGATGGCCTGGATGCTGCGGTGCACATGGCCTGAGGCGTCGGGGTGAAAACTGATGTAGTCGGCCCCCGCGTCGGCAAAAGCGCTGGCCAGCGCGTCCACGGGTTGCACCATGAGGTGCACATCAATGGGAATAGCCACTCCGGCGGCTGTTTTGGCGTGGGGTTTGAGGGCGCTGCAAATCATGGGCCCAAACGTGAGGTTGGGCACGTAATGGTTGTCCATGACATCAAAATGGATCCAGTCGCTGCCAGCAGCGATCACATTTTTGAGTTCTTCGCCCAGGCGGGCGAAGTCGGCAGAGAGTAGGGAGGGGGCAATACGGTAGGTCATGGGATAAGTTTACTCAGTTAGGGCCAAGTTTCCTCTTTTGGAGCTGTTGCGGCGGGGGCGGACCCGGGCCCGGGAGTCGTGCAAACGATTCAGGATAGCATCACGGGATGCCTAAATACCAATTCCGAGTTGAGGTTGCTCCCCAGTATCTGGCTGAGCAATCTGCCCCGCAGCAGGGTCTGTATGTCTTTTCTTACACCGTCACCATCACCAATATGGGAGAGGTTTCGGCCCAGGTGATTTCGCGCACCTGGAACGTCAACGACGCCAATGGCCACACCGAGCGCGTCAAGGGTCTGGGGCTGGTGGGGCAGCAGCCCTTGCTCAAGCCGGGCCAGAAATTTGAGTACACCAGTGGCACGCGGCTGCGCACACCCACGGGCACCATGCACGGCAGCTTCTTTTGTGTGGCGGAAGATGGCGAAAAGTTTGACACCGATGTGCCCATGTTTGTGCTGGATGCCCTGAGCGCCAGCGGCGGCACGCGGACCCTGCATTAAGAGGGCGACGCATGCCCCGTCAACACGATCTGCCTGACTTACTCGATGCATTGAACCCCCATGCAGAGATGGTGCAACGCCATCTCTGGCTGATCTCCCTCTTTGTGTGGCTCAGAGGCAACCGCCGCAGCGTGCCTGCGGCCTTGTCCCGCCTGGCCCTGCTGCTCGATGCCATGCAGGCCCGCCCGGAACTGAGGTCGCGTCTGCAGGACTGGTGGGCACGCCTGCTGGAGACCGTGGACGGCACCACCTTGCTGGCCGACTACGGGTTTTCGTCCCGAAGTGCCTTCATCAGCGAATTTGCCGAGCGGGTTCGCCTCAAAATTCTGCCTGGCACGCCTGAAACCGTGGACGCCTCGGCCCTTTTTTCGCTGGTACTCTCCGACCCCTTTGATGCCGAGTGGGTGGCCGCACTGGATGAGCCCACACTGGCGCGCATTGCCGGCCTGCTGCAGCCCCAGTCACCGCCGGATGTCAGCCACGCGGCGCTGGTGATCACCCCTTGGCAGGCCACCGTGCTGGAAGCCATCACGTTTTGTGCCAGCCAGGTGAGTGCCACCGGGTTTTCGCCTGAATTGCGCCTGCGCATGAGTGAGTCTGCCCGCGACGCGGGCCCGTTCCACACCCTGGTGCACGACGTGGAGGCCATGCGCCAAGCCTTCTTGCGGTCGCCCCAGTGCGACAGTGACGAGCGCCAGGCGGCACAACAAGAGTTGCGGGAGCGCCTGGAGGCCTGTCGCAGCGCAGCGGCCTCGGTCTATACCCACCTGGATGCGCATGGCATCTCGGTCAATCTGGTGTTTCAGCTGCGCCAGCTGCGCGAGCGGGTGCTGCGTATCCGCACCCTGCTGGACTGCCTGATCTCCAGCAGTCCGGCCCAAAGCACCCAGCGCCTGATGGCGATTTTGGTGCTGGTGGGTCAGGACCGGCGCAGCGTGCGGGCGCTCATTACTGCCAACTCGTCCATGTTGGCCTCCAAAGTGGCCGAGCGCAGCTCCGAGACCGGCGAACACTACATTACCCGCACCAAAGCCGAATACACCACCATGCTGGGCAACGCAGCGGGCGGTGGGGCGGTGATGTCGGTCACCACCCTGATGAAATTTGTGGTGGTGGGTATGGGTCTGTCAGCGTTTTGGGGCGGGTTTTTTGCCGGCATGAACTACGCGCTGAGCTTTGTTTTGATTCAGCTGCTGCACTTCACCGTGGCCACCAAGCAGCCCGCCATGACCGCACCGGCCATGGCCGCCAAGCTCAAAGACCTGACCGCGCCAGGCGCTGTGGACACTTTTGTGACCGAGGTTACCCACCTGGTTCGGACCCAGGTGGCGGCCATTGCGGGCAATCTGGCGCTAGTGGCGCCCTGCGTGCTGCTGCTCAATGCCGTGATCTGGGTGGCTTTTGGCTCACCCATGATTGACGTCGACAAAGCCCACCATGTGTTGCACGACCTCAACCTGCTGGGCCCCACGGCACTGTTTGCCGCACTCACCGGTGTTTTATTGTTTGCGTCGAGCATCATTGCGGGCTGGACCGAGAACTGGTTTGTGTTGCACCGCCTGGACTCGGCGATGCGCTACAACCCCCGCATCACCGCGGTGCTGGGCGTGGCGCGGGCGGCACGCTGGTCGCAGTTCATGCGTGACAACATCTCGGGCCTGGCGGCCAATATTTCACTGGGCATGATGCTGGGCTTGACGCCTGCCTTTGCCACCTTCTTCGGCTTGGGGCTGGATGTGCGCCATGTGACCTTGTCGACCGGTCAACTGGCGGCGGCGGGGGCCACGCTGGGGCTTCAGGTGTTCTTGATGCCGGTGTTCTGGTTGTGCGTGGCGGGCTTGGTAGTGACCGGGATTCTGAATGTCGGCGTGAGTTTCTACATGGCCTTCCGGCTGGCTCTGCGCGCCCACAACGTGAGTGGCGTGGACCGGTCGCGCATTGGCAGTGCCATTCGCGCCCGCGCCCGAACCAACCTGCGCAGCTTTTTCTGGCCCGTGAAGAGTGCCTCGGTCAAGGCTGCGGCGGGAGAAGAGCCTATCCAGGAGCCAGCCCTGGAGCCAATGCCCGAGAAACCCCATGGGTGAGTTCGACCTGATCGCGCGTTACTTCAAGCGCCCGGTTCGCGAGGCCGTGCTGGGCGTGGGGGACGACTGCGCCCTGTTGCAGCCAGCACCTGGCACCCAATTGGCGATTTCTTGCGATATGCTGGTGCAGGGCAGGCATTTTTTTGCCGATGTGGACCCGCGCACCCTGGGCCACAAGG